>NZ_JBFBAF010000032.1:0-132945 GCF_040682095.1 Amycolatopsis sp. NPDC051372 | reverse complement strand
CGCGGCTGGAGCTGGCGCAGGGCGAACCGGTGCAGGTCGAGTCGGGCGCGATGATGGCGACGAGCTACGGCGTGACCGTCTGGCGGGTCGGATCGGCCGGGGCCGATCGCACCCGCCTGATCGAGACGCCGGCGCGATCTCGCTGGTGGGTTGCGAGACGCCGGCGAGATCTCGCTGATCGGTTGCGAGACGCCGGCGCGATCTCGCTGGTGGGTTGCGAGACGCCGGCGAGATCTCGCTGGTGGGTTGCGAGACGCCGGCACGATCTCGCTGATCGGTTGCGACTGGTTCACGATATATCGGAAACGATCGCGATGCAACCTAGCGACTGTCGGGGACCTGCGCGAGGCGCGTTTGCGGTGGTCGGAGATACTCGAAGGAGTAAGAAGAAGCGCTGAACCGACCTGGGAGACCCGACCCCCCATGCTGGACCGAGTGGTCATCGACGCCTTGTTCCCCGCGGACCTGCCCGAGCCGGAGCACTGGGAGCAGCGCTACCCGGCGCGGCAGCTGCCCGACGGCGCGAAGGTGACCCGGTTCGGCCCGTCCCCCACGGGGTTCGTGCACATCGGCGGCATCTACGTGGCCACGATCGACCAGGACGTCGCCCGCCGCTCCGGCGGCCGCTACCTGGTGCGCGTCGAGGACACCGACCAGTCGCGCGAGGTCGAGGGCGCGCTGGAGCAGTTCGAGCGCGGCTTCAGCTACTTCGGTCTTCAGGCCGACGAAGACACCCTGCGCGGCGGAGACTACGGCCCGTACCAGCAGTCTGGCCGCGAGCAGATCTACCTGACCTTCGTGCGGCAGCTGCTGCGCGAAGGCCGCGCGTACATCGACTTCGCGACGAAGGACGAGCTCGCGTCGATCACCGCGCGCCAGCAGGCCACGAAGCTGCCCACCGGCTACTACGGCTCCTGGGCGATCTGGCGCGACGCTTCGGCCGAGGACGTGCAGGCGAAGCTCGACGCCGGCGAGCCGTGGGTCGTGCGGTTCCGCGCGCCCGACGACACCGGCGCGCGCGTGCGCTTCACCGACGCGATCCGCGGCACGATCGAAGCCGAGGCCAACCGCAACGACGTGGTGATCCTCAAGAGCTCCGACCAGAGCCCCCGGCTGCCGACCTACCACTTCGCGCACGCCGTGGACGATCACCTCATGCGCGTGAACCTCGTCATCCGCGGCGACGAGTGGATCTCGTCCGTGCCGGTGCACCAGCAGCTGTTCGACGCGCTCGGCTTCGAGCCGATCACCTATGCGCACATCGCCCCGCTGATGAAGCAGGAGGGCGGCAGCAAGCGCAAGCTGTCCAAGCGCAAGGACCCCGAGGCGTCGGTCGACTTCTACATCGAGGCCGGCTACCCGGTCGAGGCCGTCCTGTACTACCTTCGCGGGCTCGCCAACGGCCGCCTCGCCGAGCTGCCGCTGGCCCAGGCGCTGGACGAGCCCGTCAACCTCGACGAGATGGGCGTCGCGGGACCGCTCGTGGACCTGGTGAAGCTCGACGACATCTCCGCCGACCACATCGCCACGATGTCCGGCGCGGAGATCCTTGCCGCCGTGCGCACGTGGGCGCAGCGCTTCGACCCGGAGCTGCTGTCGGTGCTCGAGTCGTCGGAGGAGCTGGCCCTGCGCGCGCTGGCCGTCGAGCGCGAGGGCGCCGAGAACCCGCGCAAGGACCTCAAGAAGTGGAGCGAGTTCCGCGCGGTCTACGGGTTCTTCTTCCCGCAGCTGCACGCACCCGTAACCGGCCCGGACGACGAGCGCATCGCCGCACTGGGCGTGGCACCGGACGTCGTGCGCGCCGTGGCGTCGGACTTCGTCGCGAACTACCAGCAGCTCGACGACGGCCAGGAGTGGTTCCAGCAGATCCGCGACGTCGCGGCGAAGCACGGTTTCGCCAAGAACGCCAAGGAACTCAAGAAGGACCCCGACGCGTACCCGGGCTCGATCCGCGAGGCCTCGCAGATCATCCGCATCGCGATCACCGGCTCCACCCGCAGCCCGGACCTGCACTCGATCACGCAGGCGCTGGGCCGCGACGAGACCCTGCTGCGGTTCGAAGCTCTGACGGCGTGAGCCGCGGCCGTCCTCCGGCGCGGGTCCGCCGGAGGACGGTGCGTCACTCCTGTTCTGGCGCGGTGGCGTCCAGCCTTCGTTGCAGCTCCGGGTGGCCGGTGAACACCGCCACCTGCAGCTCCGCGACAAGGCGCTGAGTGGGAATCTCGACGTCGACCCCGAACACGTCCCGGATCCGGGTCAGCCGGTACTTCAACGTGTTGCGATGCACGTACAACGTGCGGGCCGCGGCGGTGAGGCCCCCGCCCGCTTCGAATCGGACAGCAAGGCGTCCGCGATCGAGTCCTCGAACGCGACGACCCGGCGGGACTCGTCGAGCAACGGCAGGGTGAGCAGCCGGTCGACGTCGCGGCGGGCCTCGACCAGCCGGTCGGCGGACGTGATCTCGCCGTTGACGGGGGCCCGCAGCTCCACGCGCAGCCTGCGCGTCGTCTGCCCGGCGATCTCGCGGCCGAGCGCGGTCGCCTCGCACGGCGGCCGGTCCTCGACCACCGGGGAACGTCGCGTAGACCTGGCCGTCGCAGGACGTCACCGCGCCGCCGTGCCGCGACGCCTCTACCCGCAGCGCCACCAGGTCCTCGAGCTGGCGCAGCCGCAGCGGATCGGGCGCGCCGGCCGGCGGCCCGTCCACCCGGTCCGGGACGAACGCGAACAGCCGGAACGCGACGCCGGTCAGCCCGAGCCGCACCTCGACGGTCTGCGCGTTGGCGCGGCCCATGAGCGGACCCGTCCGGGTGGTGACCGGCAGCACACGGCCGGGGGCACGCTGACGGCGTGTCCGATGGACGTGGAATACTGGATCGGTTATGACTGCCCTCCCCCTTGTTTTCGACGCGCCCAAGCGCGGCCTGCCGCCGCGCCACCTCGCCGACCTCACCTCCGCCGAGCGGGCCGAGGCCGTGGTGGAGCTGGGGGAGAAGGCCTTCCGCGCGAAGCAGCTGTCGAACCACTACTTCTCGCGCCTGACCGTCGACCCGGCCGCCATGACGGACATCCCCACGGCCTCGCGCGAGCGGCTCGTCGCCGACCTCATGCCGACGCTGTTCACCGAGGTGCGCGCGCTCTCGGCCGACGGCGGTGCCACGCGCAAGACCTTGTGGCGCGCCCACGACGGCACGCTGATCGAGAGCGTGCTCATGCGCTACCCCGACCGCGCGACGCTGTGCATCTCCAGCCAGGCCGGCTGCGGCATGGCGTGCCCCTTCTGCGCCACCGGCCAGGGCGGCCTCGACCGCAACCTGTCGACGGCCGAGATCGTCGACCAGGTCCGCTCCGCCGCCGCCGTCATGCGCGACGGCGACATGCCCGGCGGTCCCGGCCGCTTGTCGAACATCGTCTTCATGGGCATGGGTGAGCCGCTCGCGAACTACAAGCGTGTGGTGGCGGCGGTGCGGCGTATTACGGAGCCTTCTCCTGAGGGTTTGGGGATTGGGCAGCGTTCGGTGACGGTGTCGACGGTGGGTTTGGCGCCGGCGATCCGGAAGCTGGCGGATGAGAAGATGCAGGTGCGTCTCGCGGTTTCCTTGCATACTCCGGATGATGAGCTGCGGGACACGTTGGTGCCGGTGAACAACCGGTGGTCGGTGGACGAGGTGTTGTCTGCTGCGCGGTATTACGCGGATACGTCGGGTCGTCGGGTGTCGATCGAGTACGCGTTGATCCGGGATATCAATGATCAGCCGTGGCGGGCGGAGTTGCTGGCTAAGCGGCTGCGCAAGCACCTGGGTCAGTTGGTGCACGTGAACGTGATCCCGTTGAACCCGACGCCGGGTTCGAAGTGGGATGCGTCGCCGAAGCCGGTGGAGCGGGAGTTCGTGCGGTTGGTGAATGCAGGGGGCGTAGCCTGCACGGTGCGTGACACCCGTGGTCAGGACATTGCGGCGGCGTGTGGCCAGTTGGCTGCCGAAGGCTGAGTTTCGTTTCAGTGATGGGAAAGTTCCTGTGATTTCAACGCCCTGCCTCCTTGACCCGGCGGCGGAAGAGCTGAAGCTGCGCGATATTACCGGCGGGGTGGCGGTTGCTCGTGCGGCCCGCTCGTTGCTGGGTGAGCGGTTCGATTCGGAGAGTTTCATGTACGTGCTGATGCGCGCGTACTCCGTGGACTTCCACGCCGCCCGCGACGCTTCGCGCTGGCACGAGTTCGAGAACGGCCCGCGGGCGTTGTCGGACGCGGATCTGGAAGTGCTGCTGGCGCCCTGGGTCGCCACGAACTGAAAGCGTCACCCGGGTCACGAGGGGCGCAGCTGCGGCCACAATGTTTCCCACGATTGCCTTGGTGTGTCGCACAGCCAGATCGGCACGCCCTCGTTGAGCCCGGCGAAACCGTGGTCACCGTCGGCCGGGGTTGCCGACGCCCGTAGGCAGTGTGTGCGCAACTCGGCCGGGTCGGTGCCGACGAACAGGATCGTCTGCGCGGCGTCCCAGGGTTCGCCGAAGCTGTCCGGCGACGCGCTCGTCGTGCGGTGCGGCTGGGAGTTCACGCCGGATCCGGCGCGGTCGTCGCCGGGTCTGAATATCGACGCCGTGCGCTGGATGCATCAGCGCGGAGTTTCGGTGTACGCGGGGGACCTCGGCGACGCGTTCCCGGCGCTCGATCCCGCCGTGCCTTTCCCGCTGCACGTCGTGGCCCTCACGCGTCTGGGCGTGCCACTGATCGACGCCGCCAACGTCGAGGACCTCGCGGCTACGTGTACAGAGCTGGGACGCCACAGCTTCCTGCTGGTAGCAGCACCGCCCCCGGTGAACGGCACCACCGGCTGCCGGTGAACCCCGTCGCGGTGTTCTGAGCTTCCGGTGTTCTGGGCCTCCGGGGTCCTGGGCCTCAGCTGCCGACGTCCATGCGTTGCGTGCCGATCACCGACAACAGCCGCAACGCCTCCTCCGAAGGCGAGCCCGGCACGGCCGTGTAGATCACCACCTGCTGGTCGCGGTCGGTCAGGTCGAGCACGTCGCAGTTGACCGTGAGGGGACCGACCACCGGGTGCCGGAACGTCTTGCACAGGCTGGGTTCGGCGGTCACGTCGTGCGACGCCCACAGGCGCGCGAAGTGCTCGCTGCCGGCGAGCAGGTCGTGGACGAGCTCGGTCACCTCGGGGTCGTCCGGGTAGCGGGCGGCGGTGGCGCGCAGGTTGCGGGCGGCGTAACGGGCGAACTCGTCGGCGTCGGACACGCCGTAGAGGCGCTGGTCGTCGCGGGAGTCTGAGCGGCGAAAGGCGCGCTCCGGCGACGCGATCCCCGGTATTCTCGGGTGATTGGCTCTCTGGGGGTGTCATGCGGACGTCCCTGTGGTTCGCGCTGCCCGCGGCCGTGCTCGCAGTGGGCGCGGTCGCGGCGCCGCTCGACGAGGACGCGGCCGCGGCGGTGAAGCTCGACCCGGCGCTGAGCCTGGACCGCATGACGCACGAGCCGGGCGCGCCGGTACGGGCGACGCTCACGAACGACACCGGCCGGCAGGTCGACGGCGCCACGTGACGTGCGCGTCGGCTGATCCCGCGGATCGCATGGCGCTCAACGGGATCCAGACCAACCAGCCGCTGCAGGGCGGCTTCTCCGGGACGCTCCTCGCGAAGCAGACCGTGACCGTGGCGCTGACCGGGCGGGTCACCGACGACGGAGTGCGGCGCGGCGGGCTGGAGGCCACGTGCGTGGTCACCGCCGGCCGGTTCACGATGCTCAGCGGGGCGGCCGCCGACGTCATCGGACCGGTCGTGCCGGTGAGCGGGCACGTCGTCGAAGACGGGAAACCGGTCGCGGGGGTCACCGTCGTGGCGGCGAGCCAGAGCCTCGCCACGCTCGACCGGACGTGGACCGCGGTCAGCGGCCCGGACGGCAGCTACCGGTTGTCCGGGCTGCGCGCGGGATACTACCTGCTGAAGGTTCCCGGCCGCGCCCTCGAGAGCGACTTCCTTTTTCTGGTCACCGGCACGTCGGCGGACCACGACGTCGTGCTGACCGGCAGCAGGTGAATGCCACTCCACGCTCCATAGTGGACAATTCCACGCGACGATTTCCCGCGCGGAGTTTTACGGAAAACGCACGGGCTGCCGTAGTGGTCACATGACGGTGAGTACCAGCCGGTCACCCACCTCCAGGATCACCCCGAAGAGTGGCGGCGCGAGCAATCCGCCAAGTAGGTGCCGGAATGCCCTAGCGCAGAGTGAGAGAACCCGGCGAAAACCACAGCGTTACATCACTCTTTAGTGGTGAAATTGCGGAAAACATGGTCACTGACTCGGCCGATCGACGCGCTGCGCAGTGGATCTTGCTTTGCAATTCCGGACCCCCTTGATAGCGTCGCGTTCTCGCCGGTGATCGACAGTTGCGTCGGGTCACGCGTGGATTCGGGGATCCGCGGGCGGTTCCATTCTTGGTGTTCGAAAGGACAATTCATGCGTTCTGCCCTGCTGCGCGGACGGGCCCTCGTGGTCGCCGCTCCAGCCCTCGCCCTGCTCGCCACCGCCGCCCCCTCGGCGGTCGCTGCCGACGCGCCCGCCGGGTCGGCCTACGGCGCGTCCGCGTCGGTCTCGCTGCTGGCGGGAGTGCTGGGGGACAAGGGAATCTCCGTGGAGACGGGCAAGATCGCGCCGTCGAACACGGACGGCCCCACGTCGGCGTCGGTGGTGGACGTGCCGCTGAAGGGCCTGGTCACGGCGAAGGCGGTCAGCAGCTCCGCGAAGAAGACCGACGGCAAGGTCGCCTCGAAGGCCTCCATCGTCGACGCCACGCTGCCCGTGCTCGCCCCGCTCGCGGGCGCGACGCCGAAGGCGCGCGTGATCAGCTCCGAGTGCACGTCGACGCCCGATGGCATCACCGCCTCGTCCGAGCTCGCGGGCCTGGATCTCGGCCGTATCGGCAAGCTGCCCGTGGGCACCGCGCCGAACCAGAAGATCGGTGTGCCCGGGGTGGCGCAGGTGATCGTGAACGAGCAGATCAAGCACGACGACGGCTCCCTCACCGTCAACGCCTTGCACGTGAAGCTCCTCGGCGGCAAGGCCACCGGCGCGCTGGGCAGCGGCGACATCGTCCTCGCCTCCTCCACCTGCGCGAAGGTCGCGGCGACGCCGAGCACGCCCACCCAGCCCACCGCCCCCGCCAAGCCGCCGGCCCAGGGCCCCGGCCAGGTCACCGTCATCCCGGCCGGTGCGCCGGAGACCGGTGACGGCTCGCTCGCCACGGTGTTCGCGCAGTGAGTGATCGTGCAGTGACCCGACGCCGGTTCGGCCTCTTCGCCCTGTTGCTGGCGCTCGTCGCCACCTTCGCCCTGTCCGGCTGTGGCGCGGACACGACCCCGGCCCAGCAGCCGGCCGCGCCCGCGAGCGCCGCACCCGTGGTCGGGCTTGCGCGGTCGGTGCCGGTGTCGCTCGACGTGCCGAGCATCGACGCGCACTCCTCGCTCGTCTCGCTCGGCCTCAACGCCGACAAAACCGTCCAGGTCCCGCCGGTGACCGAACCACTGCAGGCGGGCTGGTACTCCAACAGCCCGACGCCGGGCCAGATTGGCCCCGCCGTGGTGCTCGGGCACATCGACGGCAACCACCAGAAGGGCATCTTCTGGCGGCTGCACGAAGTGAAGAAAGGCGACCAGGTCGTGATCGGGCGCCAGGACGGGTCGAAGGCCACCTTCACCGTCACGAAGGTCGACCAGATCGCGAAGAAGGAGTTCCCCACCGAAGCGGTCTACGGCAACACCACCGACCCGCAGATCCGCCTCATCACGTGCGGCGGGGCGTTCGACGCCGCCGCGCACAGCTACCTCGACAACATCATCGTCTACGGCTCGCTCAACACGTAGGCGTTCCCCGGGCCAGGGCCCTGTCGTCTCGCGCTCGGGCGAGCCGGCAGGGCCCTGCTTTGTTTTATACCCCTCTACCTCATGCCGCCGTGGCCACCGTCGTCAGCAGGGCCGCGCCCGCCGGCGTCAGCTCTGCCGGCACCTGCTGCCCGAGGAGCCCGAGCCGCGCCGGGCGCACCAGACCTTCGTGGGCCAGGGCGTGGGCGGTGAACTGGTCACAGCAGGGCAGACCGTCGACGAACAGGTCCGGTTCGGCGCTGCAGGTCACCCTCGCGCGCCCGGCTGCGACGGCCCGCAACATCGCGATCCCGCGTGAGCTGGTTCCCATGGCTGCCTCCTGAAGTCGCTCTCTACTCCTACGTCGAAGCAGAGGCCGCCGTTTCGACATCGCGGCGCCCTAACCTGGCGGGAGAAGCCGCAACGCGATCGGGAGCGCCCATGTTGATCGAAGACCTGCAAGCCGTCCTGCCGCCCGAGGTCCTCGTGCGCGACCCCGACGTGCTGCGCGGCTTCGCCCACGACGAGGCCGAGTGGGCGCCGTGGGCGCTGCCCGAGGTCGTGGTGCGGCCGCGCTCGGCCGAAGACGTGCAGGCCGCCGTGAAGGTCTGCCTCAGGCACGGCACACCCGTGGTCACGCGCGGCGCCGGCACCGGGCTGTCCGGCGGTGCCAACGCCGTGGCCGGCTGCGTCGTGCTCGTCACCGACCGCATGACGGCGATCCACGAGATCGACGCCGTCGAGCGCCTCGCCGTGGTCGGCCCGGGCGTGGTGAACGACGATCTGAGCGCGGCCTGCGCCGAGCACGGCCTCTGGTACCCGCCCGACCCGGCGAGCTCCCCGTGGTCGACGATCGGCGGCAACGTCGCCACCAACGCCGGTGGCGTGTGCTGCGTGAAGTACGGCGTGACCCGCGACTACGTGCTCGGGCTGCAAGTCGTCACGGGCACCGGCGAGCTCGTGCGGCTCGGGCGCCGCACTGCGAAAGGTGTGGCGGGCTACGACCTCGCCGGACTGATGGTCGGCTCCGAGGGCACGCTCGGCGTCATCACCGAGATCACCGTGCGCCTGCGAGCTCAGCGCGCGCCCGAGAGCACGGTGGCGGGGTACTTCGACTCGACCGTCGCCGCGGGCGAAGCGGCCGCCGCGATCCGGGCGGCCGGCGTGGTGCCCTCGGCGCTGGAGCTGGTCGACCGCCACTGCCTCGTCGCCGTGGACGAGTGGAAGAACATGGGCCTGTCGGCCGACGCGGAGGTGGTGCTGTTGGGCCGCAGCGACGCGCCGGGCGCGGCGGGGGAGCACGAGGCCGCCGTGATGCTCGCGTGCTTCGAGAAGGCGGGCGCCACGTGGGCGGCGCAGTCGTCGGACCAGGCGGAGGCCGACGCGTTGTTCGCCGCTCGGCGGCTGGCGTACCCGGCGCTGGAGCGGCTCGGTCCGCTGCTGACCGAGGACGTCTGCGTGCCCACCCACCTCGTGCCCGAGATGCTCGCGCGCATCGACCTCGCGGCGAAGCGGCACAACACGCTCATCGCCAACGTCGCGCACATCGGCGACGGCAACCTCCATCCGTTGCTCAGCACACCGGCCGGCGACGAGGACGCGCGGCGGCGTGCGCAGGCCGCGTTCGACGACATCGTGGCCGACGCGCTGGCCCTCGGCGGCACCGTGACCGGCGAACACGGCGTGGGCCTGCTCAAGCGGCCGGGGCTGCAAAACGAGCTCGGACCGGCGGTTCTGCAGATGCACCAGGCCGTGAAAAACGCGCTGGACCCGCACGGGATCCTCAATCCCGGGAAGGTTTTCGCTTTTCACTCGGTCGAGTGAACGTAAATAGTCCTCAAAGGACAGTGATCAACCTGTGACGGTTCTCTCGTAACCGATTTACGAAGTTGGTTGCCGCAGGCAAGCAACTTGCTTAGCCTAGCTAAGGGAACGAGAGAAAGGTTTCACTGTGGCCGAGCGCAGAACGTATTCACTCGCGGAACTGGGTCCGCGATACAAGTGGATCGCGCTGTCCAACACGACACTGGGCATGCTGATCGCGACGATCAACTCGTCGATCGTGCTCATCGCGCTGCCCGACATCTTCAAGGGCATCGGGATCAACCCGCTGGAGCCGGCCAACACCAGCTACCTGCTGTGGATGATCATGGGCTTCCTGGTGGTCACCGCCGTACTGGTGGTGAGCTTCGGGCGCCTGGGGGACATGTACGGCCGCGCCAGGATGTACAACCTCGGCTTCGCGGTGTTCACCGTGTCGTCGATCTTCCTGGCCATCACCTGGTTCGACGGTGACGCCGCGGCGCTCTGGCTGATCGGCTGGCGCATCGTGCAGGGCGTCGGCGGCGCGTTCCTGATGGCGAACTCGTCGGCCATCCTCACCGACGCGTTCCCCTCCAACCAGCGCGGTCTCGCGCTGGGCATGAACGGTGTCGCGGCGATCGCGGGTTCGTTCCTCGGCCTGGTCGTCGGTGGCGTCCTCGCGCCCGTCGACTGGAACCTGATCTTCCTGGTGTCGGTGCCCTTCGGTGTGGTCGGCACGATCTGGGCGTACGTGAAGCTGCACGACACCGGGGTGCGCAAGCACGCGAAAATGGACTGGTGGGGCAACATCACCTTCGCGGTCGGCCTGATCGCGGTGCTGGTGGGCATCACCTACGGCATCCAGCCCTACGGCTCGTCGCCGACCGGCTGGGGCAGCCCGATGGTGCTCTCGTGCCTCATCGGCGGCATCGCGGTGCTGATCGCGTTCGTGGTCATCGAGACCAAGGTGGCCAACCCGCTGTTCCGGCTTTCGCTGTTCCGGATCCGGTCGTTCAGCTGGGGCAACCTCGCGAACCTCACGGCGTCGCTCGGGCGCGGTGGCCTGCAGTTCATCCTGATCATCTGGCTGCAGGGCATCTGGCTGCCGCAGCACGGCTACACCTTCGAACAGACGCCGCTGTGGGCCGGTATCTACATGCTGCCCATGACCGTCGGCTTCCTGGTGTCCGCGCCGACGGCCGGCATCCTGTCCGACCGCATCGGCAGCCGGCTGCTCGCGTCGAGCGGCCTGGTGATCACCGCGATCACCTTCCTGCTGCTGATCCTGCTGCCGGTGAACTTCAACTACTGGGCGTTCGCGGCGATCCTGCTCGTCAACGGCATCGGCATGGGCATGTTCTCCTCGCCCAACCGCGCCGAGGTGATGAACAGCCTGCCGGCCGACGCCCGTGGCTCCGGCGCGGGCATGATGACCACGTTCCAGAACGCGGCCATGGTGCTTTCGATCGGCTTCTTCTTCAGCCTGATCATCGCGGGCCTGTCGGACAACCTCCCGGCGGCGATGTTCCAGGGCCTCACCGCCCACGGCGTGCCCGCCGGGCCGGCCGACCAGGTGGCGCACCTGCCGGCGGTGGCCGTGCTCTTCGCGGCTTTCCTCGGCTACAACCCGATCCAGCAGCTGCTGGGCGGCCAGCTGGGCAGCCTGCCGCCGGACCAGGCCTCGTTCCTGACCGGGCGCAGCTTCTTCCCGAACCTGATCTCGGGTCCGTTCCAGGATGGTCTGGCCGTGGCGTTCGGCTTCGCCATCGTGGTCTGCCTGATCGGCGCGGTCGCGTCGCTGCTCACGAAGGACAAGGGCAAGACTTCGGAATCGGTGGGTGAGGAGCTGGCCGCGGTCGCCGGGGAGTCCGGCGGCGGGCCGAGCGAGCTGGTGGCTCCGACCAGCGAACGGTGACCATTGCGGGTGCACGGGCCGTCCCGGGATTCGTTCCCGGGACGGCCCATTTTTATGCGGGGACGGGTTCTTTGGCCGGCGCCGGTTCAGGGTGTTTGGCGGTGGCCCTGCGGCCGAGCGCGATCATCGGCAGCTCGACCCAGCGGTAGAGCAGGTCGGCCATCAGCAGCGCGACGGCAGTGACACCGACCGCGGTGAGCGTGCGCGGGTGCGCCAGCTGCGGCACGAGCCCCGCGAGCGTCCAGCCGGCGATGGACTGGATGAGGTACAGCGAGTACGACCGTTCCCCGATGAACCGCAGTGGTTTCAGGGACAGCACCCGGCTCAGCGGCCCGCCGGCCACGAGCGACGGCAGCAGCAGCGCCACGAGCACCGCATAGGCCGTGCCGACGGCGACGCCACCGTCGTCGTGCAGGGCGACGGTGAGGTCGGTGAAGAACACTTGCACCACCACGATCATGGCGGCCACGACGACGCCGGCCACCGGGTGCGTGAGGGGTTTGAGTACCGCGAACCCCCTGCGGTGGTGGAGAACGATGGCCACCGTGCAGCCGATGACGATGGACGCGTACGCGCCGGAGTACGGCAGCACCGGCACCAGCGCGACCAGTAGCACCACCAGTCCTGCGCCGAGCCCCAGTCGCTTCGCGAACCCCAGCCCCGCGATGCCGAACGCCAGCAGCGGCCACAGCAGGTAGAACTTCTGCTCGACGCCGAGCGTCCACGCCACCCCGAACACCCCGACGACGTGGAACTCGTTGAGGAACGTCGCGAACCAGGGGAGCGCGCCGAACAGCCCGCTGGAGCGCAGCTCACCCCTGCCTGCCGTGACGGTGACCAAGATCCCGAGCACCGCGTAGTACACCGGCAGGATCCGGAACGCCCGCCTCAGGTAGAAGTTCTTCAGCGACACGCGGCCGGTGCGGTCCTCCTCGCGCAACGCCAGCGTCGTGATCAGGAACCCGGACAACACGAAGAACACGTGCACGCCGATCCACCCGTTCGCGCGCACCCACGCGCTGCCCCCGAAGTGGAACACCACCACCAACACCGCGGCGATCGCCCGCACCCCGTCCAGCGCCGGGAACCGCCTGGTGGCGAGGTAGGTTTCGTGGGTCATCAGCATGAGCTCCCCCGGTCCGCCGCCCGACTGCTCGCGTACTGTAATCGGGGTTGGGCGATGTTCACTCTTTGGGGTGACTTGGCTGGTCAGGGATGGATTCTGGGGTGGATTCGGACCGCGAACGTCTGGCAGAGCTGCTGTCCGTCGCGCCGGGTGAGATCGCCGCGTCCGCCCGCGAGGCTCTGGTGACGGGGGCGACGTTCAAGCTGTGGCCAGGCGCGTCGACCGCCAGCCAGTTCAGATCGGTGTTCCGCCGGCGGCAACGGAACGCGTTCCGCGTCGGCCGGCCGTCGATCGGGTTCGCCGAGGGCTTCGCGACCTCGGCGCCTACGAAGGCGTGTTCCTCGCCCTGGGTTACGTCGATGACCGGCCGCAAGTGGGGTACTTCTTCCAGCTGTTCCTGACGCCGGATCTGTCCCGGTTGGTCACCTGTTGGGGGGTGAAACCGTCTGCGAGAGCCGCAGAACAGGTGCTGGATCGGCACCGGCCCCGGGGACGCGGACTCGAGCGACGTTCGACCGCGGATCGCGACCGGCTACTCGCGATGCTCGCCCCGCTGTGCCCGGCGGAGATTCGACGTTGGTGGTCGCCGCGTTGGAAGCGGGAGCGCCGTGTGTGATGGAGACTCGGTCAGGACGTCAGCTGTTCCTGACCCCGGATCTGTCCCGGCTGATCACGGGATTCGGGGTGAAAGCGGTGGCCGAACAGCAGGCCTGACCTACCGGCCGAACGAAGCCGTCGCGATCTTCACCGGGTGTTTCGGCGCACCGTCCAGCGGCCCGTCCGGATCGGTCGGAATGATGCCGTCCTTCACCATCCGGTCGATCGCGTCCATGCCGCGTACGACCTTCCCCAGCACCGAATACTGCGCGGGAATGTGCGCGAAGGAATGGACGATGAAGAATTCCGACCCGTTCGTCCCCGGGCCCTGGTTGCCCATCGCGATGGTGCCGCGTTCGTACGTCTCCGCGCCCGACACTTCGTCCGGGAACTTGTAGCCCGGGCCGCCCTTTTCCACCTCGTAGAGGTCGCCGCACTGCAGCACGCCGAGGCGTTCCGAATCAGACAGGCGCCAGCACTGCGAACGGTCGTAGAAGTGCTGCATGACCAGCGACACCATGTTCGCCACACCACACGGGGCGGCGCCGGCGCGATCCAACCGCACCGTCACCGGCCCGTAGTTGAAGTGGAACGTCACGTCGACCGTGCCGCGCGTCAAGGCGAAGGGCAGCGGCTGCACCACGGGCCGCGCGGCCGGGTTGTCCGGCGTCGGGGTGAACGTGCACCCGACGACAGGCGCAGCAGCGGCAGAAGCAGGGGTGGCAGAAGCAGCAGTGGCCGGCACGGCGCACAGCGCCACACCGGCCACGACCGAAAGAACGAGAGCGACCCAGCGTGACGTCATAGCCCCGCAAGGTAGCGAACGGAAACCTACTTGCGCCAGGCCGTGCGGCGCTTGCGGAAGTCGAGCACGAGCAACAGGGCGAGGAACGCGGCGAGGCCGATGAGCCACACGTTCTCGGTGTTGTTCTCGTGGTTGCCCTTGAGCATGAGCAGCAGGATGACGACGCTGACCCAGCCGGCGATGCGCGTGGCCTTCGGGAACGAGCCGTGCCAGCCCCACTCGGCCGACGGTTCGTCGCGCGGGTCCACTTCGGGGCGCTTCTCGATCGCCTTGCCTGCCACGATCACTCCTCCTGACCCGCTCAACCTGGTACGCCGTAATGATCCCACACCCCCGAGTGCTCCGCGGAGACGGGCCGCGCCTCGGCGGGCGATAATGGCGTGCGATGACTACCTCGCGAAGCGTCCTCGTGCTCGGCTCGACCGGGTCCGTCGGAGCCCAGGCCCTCGACGTCACCGCTCGTAACCCCCACCTGTTCACCGTCGCGGGCATCGCCGCCGGTGGCTCCGACCCGCAGGCGCTCGCCGCGCAGGCCCTGGCCCACGGCGTGGAGGCCGTGGCCGTGAGCCGCCCGACGGTGGTCGAAGATCTGCAGCTCGCGCTGTACGCGGAGGCACAGCGGCGCGGCTACTCCCGGGGCGAGTTCCGCATCCCGCGCATCTTCGCCGGCGCCGACGCCGTGACGGAGCTCATCGACGCCGTGAACGTCGACGTCGTGCTCAACGCCCTGCCCGGGTCGCAGGGCCTTCAGCCCACACTCAAAGCCCTGGCCACGGGTTCGACGCTCGCGCTGGCCAACAAGGAGTCGCTCATCGCGGGCGGACCGCTCGTGCTCGCGGCCGCGAAGCCGGGTCAGATCGTGCCGGTGGACTCCGAGCACTCGGCCATCGCGCAGGCCCTGCGCTCCGGCCGGGACAACGAGGTCGCGCGCCTGGTGCTCACGGCGTCGGGCGGGCCGTTCCGCGGCAAGAAGCGCGAGGACCTCGTCGACGTGACCATCGAGCAGGCCATGGCGCACCCGACGTGGTCCATGGGCCCGGTCATCACGATCAACTCGGCCACGCTCATCAACAAGGGCCTGGAGCTGATCGAGGCCGCGCTGCTGTTCGGCATCGAGCCCGCGCGCATCGACGTGACCGTGCACCCGCAGTCGATCATCCACTCGATGGTGACGTTCGTCGACGGCTCGACGATCGCCCAGGCCAGCCCGCCCGACATGCGGCTGCCGATCGCGCTCGCGCTGCACTGGCCCGAGCGCGTGCCCGGCGCCGCCGCCGCGTGCTCGTGGGACACGGCCGCGAGCTGGACGTTCGAGCCCCTCGACAACGAGGCGTTCCCGGCGGTCGAGCTGGCGCGCCACGCCGGCACCGAGGGCGGCTGCCTGCCCGCCGTCTACAACGCGGCGAACGAAGAGGCCGTGGCCGCCTTCCTCGCGCAGAACACCGGTTTCACGTCGATTGTGGACACTGTTTCCCAGGTGGTCGAAGCCGCCGACGAATGGCGTCGCGAACCGCGCGACGTCGAGGATGTACTCGCCGCCGAGCGCTGGGCTCGAGGGCGCGCAGGATCGATGCTGGGTAAGGGGAAGTAGCGCGTGCTCGCCTACATCATCGGGGTGGTGCTGTTCGCCCTGGGCATCTGCATCTCCGTCGCGCTGCACGAGGCCGGCCACATGGTCACGGCCAAGATGTTCGGCATGAAGGTCCGCCGGTACTTCATCGGCTTCGGGCCCACGATCTTCTCGTTCCGCCGCGGCGAGACCGAGTACGGCGCGAAGTGGATCCCGCTCGGCGGGTTCTGCGACATCGCCGGCATGACGGCGCTCGACGAGGTGACCCCGGACGAGGCGCCGCGCGCGATGTGGCGGTTCAAGACGTGGAAGCGCACCGTCGTGATGTCGGCGGGCTCGATCACGCACTTCATCCTCGGCTTCGTGGTGCTGTACCTGATGTCGATCACCATGGGCCTGCCGAACATCGCGGCCGCGTCCGAGCCGTGGCCGCCGGTGATCTCCAGTGTTTCGTGTGCCCGCCCGGCCACGACCTCGCAGCAGGTCAACGACCTCTCGTGCCCGCCGGGGGCGCCCACTCCGGCGAAGACCGCCGGCATCATGGCGGGCGACAAGATCGTTGCCGTCGCGGGCAAGCCCACCGCGAGCTGGACCGACGTGCTTCAGGTCGTGCAGGACTCGAAGGGCATCACGCCGATCACCGTGCAGCGAGGCAACCAAACCCTGAACCTGCAGGTGGACATCCCGCGCGTGCAGCGGCTCGGCACCGACGGCAAGGTGCGCGAGGTCGGCATGATGGGCGCCTCGACGCAGCGGCCAGAGGCGTACCTGCACTACAACGGCCTCACCGGCATCGGCGCCACGTTCTCCTTCACCGGCGACATGTTCGCCCAGACCGCGCAGCGCCTCGTGGAGTTCCCCGAGCGCATCCCGGCCGTGGTCAGCGCGATCTTCGGCGGTGAGCGCGACCCGAACACGCCGGTCAGCGTCGTCGGCGCGAGCCGGATCGGCGGCGAGGCCGTGGAGCAGGGGCTGTGGCAGATCTTCTTCTTCCTGCTGGCCAGCCTGAACTTCTTCATCGGCGTGTTCAACCTGCTGCCGCTGCTGCCGCTGGACGGCGGGCACATCGCCGTCGTCTGGTACGAGAAGGTGCGCGACTGGCTGCGCGGCCTGCGCGGCAAGGCGGCGGGCGGACCGGTCGACTACACCAAGCTTTCGGCCGTCACGATGGTGCTCGTCGTCATCGGCGGCGGCATCACTCTACTGACGGTCACAGCGGACATCGTGAACCCGATTCGCTTGCAGTAACCGGTCCCACCGGTCGGGTCATTACCCGGCCGGTGGGCCCCCGACCGGGGGTAACGCTGCTCACCGTGACGGTTGACTTCGTTGAAGCAGGGCCGGATGGAGTAGGTAGGCTGGAGGCGTGACCGTCGCGCTAGGTATGCCAGCACTGCCGCCCCCCGTCCTCGCCGAGCGCCGCAAAACCCGCCAGCTCCACGTGGGTTCCGTCGGTGTCGGCAGCGACTTCCCCATCTCCGTCCAGTCGATGACGACGACGCTGACCTCCGACGTCAACGCCACCCTCCAGCAGATCGCCGAGCTCACCGCCGCCGGCTGCGACATCGTCCGTGTCGCGTGCCCGTCCGCCGACGACGCCGAGGCGCTGCCCGCGATCGCGAAGAAGTCGCAGATCCCGGTGATCGCCGACATCCACTTCCAGCCCAAGTACGTGTTCGCCGCCATCGAGGCCGGCTGCGCCGCCGTGCGCGTGAACCCGGGCAACATCCGCAAGTTCGACGACCAGGTCAAGGAGATCGCGCAGGCCGCGAAGGACCACGGCACGCCGATCCGGATCGGCGTCAACGCCGGTTCGCTGGACAAGCGCCTGCTCGAGAAGTACGGCAAGGCCACGCCCGAGGCGCTGGCCGAGTCGGCGATGTGGGAGGCCTCGCTCTTCGCCGAGCACGACTTCCACGACATCAAGATCTCGGTCAAGCACAACGACCCGGTGGTCATGGTCCGTGCGTACGAGCTGCTCGCCGAGCAGTGTGACTACCCGCTGCACCTCGGCGTGACCGAGGCCGGGCCCGCGTTCCAGGGCACGATCAAGTCGGCCGTCGCGTTCGGCGCGCTGCTGCGCCAGGGCATCGGTGACACCATCCGCGTGTCGCTCTCGGCGCCGCCGGTCGAAGAGGTCAAGGTCGGCACGCAGATCCTGCAGTCGCTGAACCTGCGGCCGCGCAAGCTGGAGATCGTGTCGTGCCCGTCGTGCGGGCGCGCGCAGGTGGACGTCTACACGCTCGCCGACCAGGTCACGGCCGGTCTGGAGGGCATGGAGATCCCGCTGCGCGTCGCGGTCATGGGCTGCGTCGTCAACGGCCCCGGCGAGGCCCGCGAGGCCGACCTGGGTGTCGCGTCCGGCAACGGCAAGGGCCAGATCTTCGTGAAGGGCGAGGTCATCAAGACCGTGCCCGAGCACGCGATCGTGGAGACCCTGATCGAAGAGGCCATGCGCATCGCCGAGGAAGCCGGCGAGGGCATCGGCGAGGGTTCGCCGAGCGTCACGGTCGGCTGAGTTTTCGGCTTTGGGAAACCGGCCCCGCTTTTGTCGCGGGGCCGGTTTTCTCAGCCCTGCAGGTGGTGCTGGGCGGCGTCCTTGATCTGCATGCGCACGTTCTCCAGGGCCGCGGCGACCTCGTCGATCTGCTGGCTGGCCAGCTGGATCGCGCCCTGGATGGACGTGGCGGTGGACGTCTCGCCGAGCAGCCCGAGCACCTGCGACTGCAGGTCCTCCAGCTCGCCCTTCGTCGCGAGGGCGATGCCGGTGGGCACCGAGTCGGCCAGCAGTTCGAGCTGCTGGGCCTGCTCCTGGATCGTCACTCCCGCGTCCTTTCTCCGGTGGCCCCCGCTGTCCGTGGTAGCAGAAACCTGTGCTTCGCGGCCTACGCTGGTCAGGTGAGTCACAGCTGGGCCACCCGCTTGCCGCACCCGGTGCTGCGGCCGCTGGTCACGCGCTACATCGGCTACGCCCAGGACGACGTCACCCTCACCGTCCACCGCGGCCTGCCGTCCCGGCACGTGACGCTGATCATCAGCCTGGAACAGCCGATCCGCTTCGCCGGCCTGCCCGGCGAGGGCACCCTGCAGGCGCTGGTCGGCGGGCTGCACACCTCCCCCGCGCTCATCACACAGGACCGGGTGCAGCGCGGCCTGCACGTGGAGCTGGACCCGCTGGGCGTGCGTTCCCTGCTCGGCGTGACGGCCGCCGAGCTGAGCGGGCGGGTCGTGGACCTCGCCGAGTTCGGCCGGCCTTGGGCGCTGTTGCCTTCGCGTCTTTTCGAGGCCGCGGATTGGCCTTCGCGGTTCGCCGTGCTGGACGAGGTGCTGGCTTCGCCGGCTGCGTCAGCGCCCCCTCCGGCTCCTGAGCTGGGGGAGGCTTGGCGGCTTCTTCGGGTGCGTTCGGGCGGTGTGCGGGTGACGGACCTGGCCTCGTCGGTCGGCTGGAGCCGGCGGCACTTCGGTGAGCGCTTCCGCGCAGAGGTGGGCCTCGCCCCGAAGCAGGTGGCGCGGGTGTTGCGCTTCGAACGGGCCGGTCGACTGTTGCGGGCGGGTTCACCGGACCTGGCCTCGGTGGCCGTCGAGGCCGGCTACTACGACCAGGCGCACCTGTCGAACGAATGGCGGGCGTTGGCGGGGTGCTCACCGCGGACGTGGATCGCCGAGGAGCTCCCGTTCCTCCAAGACGACTCGGTGGCCCCGGAACCAGACTCGGGGGCATGACACCTCAACCGACAGTCTGGCCCGCCCTCCGCTACGACGACGCCCCCGCGGCCGTGCGCTTCCTCGTCGACGTCCTCGGCTTCGAGGAGACGCTGGTGGTTCCCGGCGGCGCCGAGCGCGCCATCGCCCACGCCGAGCTCCGCTGGCCCGAAGGTGGCGCCGTGATGCTCGGCAGCACCGGCGGCCCCGCCGACGACGTCCATGACGCCATGAAACCGGGCACCGGCGCGGTGTACCTGGTTTCGGATCGGGTGGACGCGATTCAGGCGCGGGTTGTCGCCGCCGGGGGTGAGGTGACATTGGGGCTGCACGACACGGACTACGGCTCGCACACGTTCAGCCTGCGTGACCCGGAGGGCAACAGCTGGACGATCGGCACTTACCGAGGTGCGTGACTGCTGGATCGGCTGTGGTTCTGCTTGCTTGCCTGAGTGTTTTCGGTCTGGTTGCTCGGTGCGGCTGCGCTGGGTCTGGCTGATTTCGGTCTGGTTGCTCTCGGCCCGGGTCGCTCGACCGGGCCCTCGACCGGGCCCTCGACCGGGCCCTCGACCGGGCCGAGTGGCGTGCCGCATTCGCGTCGGACCGAGGCTGCAGGCGTCGAGCGCGGCCGGAGTTGTCCACACCGCCGCCGAGTTGTGGACAACTCGGCCGGTTCGAGTCCAGGCCAGGGGTTTTGTCGGGGG
Organism: Amycolatopsis sp. NPDC051372; assembly: GCF_040682095.1. Taxonomy (NCBI): domain Bacteria; kingdom Bacillati; phylum Actinomycetota; class Actinomycetes; order Pseudonocardiales; family Pseudonocardiaceae; genus Amycolatopsis; species Amycolatopsis sp. NPDC051372. The sequence goes on along the minus strand of NZ_JBFBAF010000032.1, from coordinate 112,859 downwards.
CGGGCGATAGAATGGACGAGGGACGCCCCCTGGGGAGGGCGGGGGTTTGTCTGGCCGGCCCCGACTGGTTCGACAAGGATCCCCACCCCGCACCCACCGCAGCCGAGCCTGCGAGGTCTCGAGTGCGAGGCGCCCGTAGCCCCAACCTCGGCACCTAGCCACGGCCGGCCGCGCAAGCGCTTCCCCTCACCGCGGAAGGCCTACTGGACCGGTCGTTCGAACGTCACCAACAGCCCGTCCACCCCTCCAGGCCCCACCCGTCCCTTCACCTCCGCCGAGGTGATCGCCTTCAGCTGCCACCCATCCCGAGCCTCGTCGTTGAGAAGACGCTCCAGCTTGTCTCCGGACATTTTTCCGCCGAGCATCTTCTCGCGGAGTTCGACCACCTTGTAGGTGTAGCGCTGCATGTGTCCGATTGTGCCGTTCATCTGAGCGTGTCGGTGGGCTTGCGTTCCGTTCATCCGCGTCATCTGGCACCCTGGACACTGTGTTGCGGCTTGCAGGTGCACGGCTGCTCGACGATCGGGACTATCCAGCGGTGCGCGCCGCGCTGGCCGCCGACCCGGTGAGCAGCTGCATGGTCAGCGCCAGGGTCGAGGCCGCGGGCCTCGACCCTTGGCGGCTCGGTGGCGAGCTCTGGGCCGCCGACGGCCGCCCGGGGCGGTCCACGCGGTTCCAGGGGTTGTGCTTCGCCGGCCCGAACCTGATTCCGTTGCGCGGCAACGCTTCGGCGTTGCGGTCGTTCGCGGACCGGGCGTTGCGCAGGCAGCGCACGTGCTCGTCGCTCGTCGGGCCCGCCGAGCAGGTGCTGGGGCTGTGGGACGAGCTTTCGAGCGAGTGGGGGCCCGCGCGCGAAGTGCGGGGTGACCAGCCGCTGATGGCGCTCGACGGCAGCCCGCACGTCAAAGCCGACCCGCTCGTGCGCGCGGTGCGGCCCGACGAGCTGGACCGCTATCTGCCCGCCGCCGTCGCGATGTTCATCGAGGAGGTGGGCGTCGACCCGCGCAGTGGCGACGGCGGCGCGAGCTATCGCGCCCGCGTGAGCGAGCTGATCGCCACCGGACGGGCGTTCGCCCGGTTCGAAGACGGCGAGGTCGTGTTCAAGGCCGAGATCGGCGCGATGTCGGCCGGTGTCGGCCAGATCCAGGGCGTGTGGGTGCACCCGGCGCGCCGCAGCGGCGGCCTCGGCACCGCGGGCACGGCCGCGGTCGTCAACCGGCTCGTGCACGGCCTCGGCCGCACCGCGAGCCTCTACGTGAACGCGTTCAACACACCCGCGCTCGCCGCGTACCGCCGGATCGGGTTCCAGCAGGTCGGCCAGTACGCGACCGTCCTGTTCTGAACCCGATTCGCCCTTCCGGGTCGGCGTTTCGGCCCGGAACCCGCCCGCCGGGCTGGTTCGATCCGACGCATGGCACCTGGTCGGCACCCGCACCGTCGACACCGCGCAGCGGCCCTGACCGCCGCCGTCGCGACCGTCCTGCCGCTCGCCGGCTGCGGCCTGTTCTCCTCCGAAGGCCCGGAAGACACGCTCGCCGCCTTCCTCACTGCCGTCAGCTCCGGTGACGTCGCCGCGGCCGCCGCGCGCACCGACTCGCCCGACGCCGCGAAGATCCTGCTCACCCAAGTCCGCGCCGCGCTCAAGCCCGAGTCGATCGAGGCGACCGAGGAGACCGTGAAGCAGTCGGGCGACAACGCGACCGGCGGCTACCGCCTCACCTGGCACCTCCCCAAGGGCCGCAGCTGGACCTACACCTCCGACGCGCAGCTGCGCTCGGCCGAGGACGGCTGGCAGGTGCATTGGCAGCCCACCGTCGTGCACCCGCAGCTGGCACCGTCGCAGAGCATCGCGATCGTGGCCGATCCGGCCGAGCCCGCGCCGGTGCTCGACCGCGACGGTTTCCCCCTGCTGCGCCCGCAGACTGTGATCGGCGTCGTCGTGGACCCGGCGAAGACGGGCAACACCACGGCCGTCGCGAGCAAGCTCGGCTCGGCGCTGCACCGCTTCGAGCCGACGGTGACCGGCCGCTCCGTGCTCGATGGCATCAAGGCCACCAAACCCGGCTCCGCCTACCCCGTGCTTTCCTTGCGCGACACCGACTACGAGCAAGTCAAGCCCACCATCTACGACCTGCCCGGTGTCCGCTTCACGAGCCAGGAACGCCTCCTACCCGACGACCGCGACACCGGCCGCCAGATCCTGCCCGCCCTGCGCTCGATGGTCGAGCAGCAGGCCGCGGGCGGCGCGGGCTGGCGGATCGTCTCGCTCGACGTCACCGGCAGCGAAGCCAGCGAGCTCTACGCCGTGCCGCCCAAGGAGCCGCCTGCCGTCACGAGCACGCTCAGCACTCACGTCCAGAAGGCCGCCGAGCAGGCCCTCGCGCCGGTGAAGACCGCCGCCGCGATCGTGGCGCTGCAGCCGTCGACCGGGCAACTGCTGGCAGTCGCCCAGAACGAGCCCGCGGACGAGCAGGGACCGCTCGCGCTCACCGGCCGCTTCCCGCCGGGGTCGACGTTCAAGATCGTCACCGCGACGGCCGCGCTCACGGCCGGCCGCGTGAAAGTCGACACACCCGTCGCCTGCCCGGGTACGGTGACGTTCGCCGGCCGCGTGGTGCCCAACGAAGGCCGGTTCGACCTGGGCACGGTGCCGCTGGCGAAGGCGTTCGCGCAGTCGTGCAACACGACGTTCGCCCAGCTTTCGGCCGACCTCTCGCCGACTGCGCTCACCGACGCCGCGCGCTCGCTCGGCATCGGCGCCGACTTCGTGATCCCCGGCCTCACGACCGTCACCGGGTCTGCCCCGCAGGCCGATTCCGTGGTGCAGCGCGCGGAGAACGGGTTCGGGCAGGGGACCGTGGTCACGAGCCCCTTCGGGATGGCGCTCGCCGCGGCGGCCGTGCAGTCGGGAAAGGTCCCCTCGCCGTCGCTGGTGCGCGGCCGGGCCGCCAAGGTGAGCGGCCTCGGCCCGGCGCCGCGGCCGGACGTGCTCGACGCCGTGCGCTCGATGATGCGTGACGTCGTCACCACCGGCACGGCCACCGCCCTGCGCGACCTGCCCGACGTGCGCGGGAAGACCGGCACGGCCCAGTTCGGCGACGGCACGCACTCCCACGGCTGGTTCGTCGGCTACCAGGGCGACCTGGCGTTCGCGGTACTGCTCACCGACGCAGGCTCGTCGAAACCGGCCGTCGACGCCGCTCACCGGTTCCTCGCGGGCGTGACCGCGAAGTGACGTCGTAGTCTGGAGGGCATGTCCGTTCGTGCCCCGTTGAAGCCCGGCGTCCAGACTCCGCGCCGCGCCGTTCCCGCAGACATCGCCCGCCCCGAGTACGTCGACCGGCCGGCGCCGAAGCGGGACACCGGCAACGGCGTGCGCACGCCCGAGGTGATCGAGGCCATGCGCGTGGCGTCGAGGATCGCCGCGCAGGCGCTCGAGGAGGGCGGCAAGGCCGTCAAGCCCGGCGCGAGCACCGACGACATCGACAAGGTCGTGCACGAGTTCCTGCTCGACCACCACGCCTACCCGTCGACGCTGGGCTACCGCGCCTTCCCGAAGTCGTGCTGCACCTCGCTCAACGAGGTGATCTGCCACGGCATCCCCGACTCGACCGTGATCGAGGACGGCGACATCTGCAACATCGACGTCACCGCCTTCATCGGCGGCGTCCACGGCGACTGCAACGCCACCTTCCTCGCCGGCGACGTCTCCGAGGAGGCGAAGCTGCTCGTCGAGCGCACGCGCGAAGCCACGGCGCGCGCGATCAAGGCGGTGCGCCCCGGACGGCAGCTGAACGTGATCGGCCGCGTGATCGAGGCGTACGCCAAGCGCTTCGGCTACGGCGTGGTCCGCGACTTCACCGGCCACGGCGTCGGCCCGGCGTTCCACACCGCGCCGACGGTGCTGCACTACGAGGAGCCCTCGGTCCACACGCTGATCGAGGAGGGCATGACCTTCACGATCGAGCCGATGATCACCCTCGGCACCATCGACTACGACGTGTGGGACGACAACTGGACCGTCACCACGAAGGACAAGAAGTGGACGGCCCAGTTCGAGCACACCCTCGTGGTCACGGCCGACGGCGCGGAGATCCTCACGCTCCCGTGAGGTGCGCGGTCCGGGCCAGCTGAGCCGGGTCGGCCTTGCTGCGCGGAGCCGGTGCCTTGGTGTTCTTCGCGGCCACGCCGAGCGCCTGGGCGATCAGCTTCGCCTCGGCCTCCATCCCGGCGCGGAACGGGTGGTAGGCCACGGCTTCGAAGAGGTTCGTGCTCTGGCCGTTGACCCACGCTTTGCCGCCGGCGCACGCGTCGTGGCCGAGGCTGGGGCCGTAGGTGTCGACGAAGTGCACGCCTTCGCGCTGCGCGGCTCCTTCGACGGCGGCGTTGAGCTTCTGCTCGATGCTGTCCGCCCACGCGTAGTCGCCGTCGGCGAAGGGGATCACGCTCGGGCACGTGCCCGTGGGCGGCAGCAGGCGCGGGTAGCCGACGAGCACGATCGTCGCGGCGGGCGCGCGGTCCTTCACGCCTTGCACGACCTTCGCGACGTTGCGGCCGGTCGCCTGCACCGCGGCGGCCATGGTGTCCACGCCGTTCACGGTGTAGTGCGCCTGGCAGGGCGCGCCGGTCGGATCGTCGGCGCGAAGCGTCGGGCAGGTGCCGGTCAGGTCGCCGAAGACGCTGTCGTCGTTGCCGCCGATGCCGATGGTGACCAGGTCGGTGTCGGCGTGCAGCGCGTCGAACTGCGGCTGCTGCGTGGACAGCGGAACGCTCGGCGACGGCGTGACCTGCGGCTGCGTCATGTTCGACGTGTCGGCCGACGAGCAGCTGACATCGGTGAACGCGCCGTCCGTGTCGTAGATCCCCAGCCGCGTCGCGAGCCAGGACGGATAGTTGTTGTTCGACCGGAAGCACCAGCTGGCCTGCTGCCAGGGGATCAGCGGCCCGGCGGTGTACGAGTCGCCGAGCGCGACGTACTTGCGGAACGACGGAGCACTGGCGGCCGCGGCGGTGGCACCGGCGACGAGACTCACGATCACGAACAGCGCGGCGAGCGGGAAACGGCGCACGGGCCTGACCTCTCCGTCCGACGGGATGGTGATCAGACTTTCGCGTGGTCCGGACAAGTCCGCAACTTATGTGAGTAACTTTCACGTTCAAGAGTCTCGCGGGCGGGGGAGGCCCCTCGGCCGGGCCGTGAACCAGAGGTGACGCGGCGGTGACATCGGGGGAGCGGTGTCGAGAAATCCCTAGTCTGCCGTTTGTCCGCTTTCCTCGGCCCGCGCCAGGATTTCGTCGAGGAAGTCGCCGGCCGCCTGGGCCGCGCGGGCCGGGTCGCGGGCCTCGATGGCGTCGACGATGGCGCGGTGCTGGGCGATCTCGGCGTGGTCCGGGTGGTCGTAGGTGGACGCGACACTGGCGGTGATCGCCTCCATCAGGCCGCGGTAGAGCTCGAACAGCAGGCCGTTGTGTCCACATCGGACGATTTCGAGGTGGAACTCCGCGTCGGTGCGGGCGAAGTCGTCGACGCGGCCGTCGAGCTGGTCGGTGTCGCGCTGGTGCAGCAGCACGCGCAGACTCTCGACCTCGGTGTCGGTGCGGGCGGTGGCCGCCAGGCGCGCGCCTTCGACCTCCAGGGTGCGGCGGACCTGCAGCACCTCGCGCAGCTCGGTGCCGCACAGGCGCCTCAGGGCGCCGGAGACCTCACTGGTGGCGCGGACGTACGTGCCGTCGCCCTGGCGGACTTCGAGGATGCCGGTGTGCGCGAGCGCGCGGACGGCCTCGCGCACGGTGTTGCGCCCGACGCCGAGCTGGGCGACCAGCGCGGGCTCGGTGGGGATGCGCTGTCCGACCGGCCATTCCCCCTGTGCGATCGCGTCGCGCAGCTGGTCGATGACCTGGTCGACCAGGCCCGCGCGCCGGGTGGTGGCGAGAGGCACAGGATTAATCCCTTCATCCAATCATCCTACGTATGCGATAGTAGCGGACGTGCCCGTCAATTCCTGGGATCCCACCCCGCGCCCCGCCTCTTACTCCGACCGCCTCGAGCTCGAACTCGAAGGCGGCATCGAGGAAGAGACGCCCCGCGGCGTGCGCCGGCCCGGGGTGATCGCGGGTGGCGTGCTGCTCGCCGTCGCCGTGGTGCTCACGGCGCTGAACCTGCGCCCGGCCATCACGAGCGTCGGCCCGCTGCTCGCGGAGATGCGCGGCAGCCTCGGCGCGTCGGCGATCTGGGCGAGCGTGCTGACGACGTTGCCCGGCCTGTGTTTCGCCGGTGCGGGCCTCGCGGCGCCCCTGCTTTCGCGCCGGTTCGGCATCGGCTCGGCGATCGGGTTCGCGCTGGCGGTGCTCACGGCCGGGCTGGTGCTGCGCGTCGTCGACGGTCAGCTCGTGGTCCTCGGCGGCACCCTCGTCGCGACAGCCGGCATCGCGCTGATCAACGTCCTCATCCCCGTGGTGATCAAGGACTCCTTCCCGGCGCGCGTCGGCATGATGACCGGCGTCTACACGGCCGCGCTGCAAGGCGGCGGCGCTGCCGGGTCCGCCGGGAGCCCACCCCTGGAGACGGCGTTCGGCGGCTGGCGCCTGTCGCTCGGCTCGTGGGCGGTGCTGGCGGCCGCCGCGCTCGTCGTGTGGTTGATCGCCTCACGTGGCACCGGCCGGGCGCCGAAACCGGCCGCCAACGCCGCCGGCGCAAGGTCCCTGATGCGCAGCCCGCTCGCGTGGATCGTCACGATCTTCTTCGGCCTGCAGTCGTTCATCGCGTACGTGGTCATGGGCTGGCTCCCGCAGGTTTTCATCGACTCCGGCGTCAGCAAGGGCGACGCCGGCCTGCTGCTGGGCCTGATCTCCGTAATCGCCGTGCCGATCAGCCTCGTGATCCCGCCCGTCGCCGCGCGCCAAGGCAGCCAGAGCTGGTGGATCTTCGGCATGGGGGTGTGCGGCGTGGCCGGCATGCTCGGTCTGCTCGTGGCACCGGCGTTCTCGCCGCTGCTGTGGAGCGTGCTGATCGGCATCGGCATGAGCGTGTTCTCGCTCGCCCTCACCGTGATCGCCCTGCGCGCCCGCACCGGCGCCGAGACGGCCCGGCTTTCCGGCATGGCCCAGGGCTTCGGCTACCTGCTCGCCGCTGTGGGGCCCTTCGTCTTCGGCCTCCTCCACGACGCCACGGGCAGCTGGTCCGTCTCGCTGATCGTCCTCATCGCCGTGACCTGCGCGCAGATGGCCGTCGGTTTCCTCGCCGGGCGGCCGCGCTTCGTCTGAGCCGACACGACAAAGGGCCTCCCGCGGCGGGGAGGCCCTTTGTCGTCACCGGCTCAGTCCAGCGGCAGGTTCAGCAGTGCGTTCTCGATCAGCTCCGGCATCGCCGGGTGGATCCAGTACTGGCCGCGCGCCATCGTGCGGGCGTCGAGGCCGAAGCTCATGGCCTGGATGAGCGGCTGGATGACCGACGAGGCCTGCGGGCCGATGATGTGCGCGCCCAGCAGCCGGCCGGTGGCGGGGTCGGCGAGGAGCTTCGCAAAGCCCGTCGTGTCCTCCATGGCCCAGCCGTAGGCGATGCCGGAGTAGTCCTGTTTGGACACGACGTAGGACACGCCGCGAGCGCGCGCGTCCTGTTCGGTCAGGCCCACCGAGGCGATCTGCGGCGAGGTGAAGATCGCGTGCGGCACGAAGCGGTGGTCGGCCTTGATGCGGTCGTCCGGGTGCAGCAGGTTGTGTTGCACCACACGGCTTTCGTGGTTCGCGACGTGCTTGAGCTCGTACGGCGACGACATGTCCCCGAGCGCGTAGATGCCCGGCACCACCGTCTCCTGGTAGTCGTCCACGGCCACGTGGCCACTGGCCTTCGTGGTGACGCCGGTGGCCGCGACGTCGAGCACGTCGGAGTTCGGCGTGCGGCCGATGGCGACCAGGATGAGGTCGCTCTCCAGCGTCTCGGCGCCCTGCGGGCCTTCGAGCTCCAGCACGGCACCGGTGGCTTCGCGGTGCGCGCCCAGGATCTTGCGGTCACGGCGCAGGTCGAAGCGTTCCGCGGCCAGTTCGGTGAAGCGGGCGCTCACGTCCTCGTCCTCGCCGCGCAGCATCGCGCCCGAGCGAAGGACCACGCTCACGTCCACGCCGAACGAGGCGAACACGTGCGCGAACTCCGCCGCGATGTAGCCGCCGCCGAGGATGGTGATGCGGCGGGGCAGGGCGTCGAGCCGCATGATCGTGTCGGAGGTGTGGTAGCCGGTCTCGGCGAGGCCCGGGACGTCCGGCACGACCGGGCGCCCGCCCGCGGCGAGCACGAACCGGTCGGCCGTCAGCACCTCGTCGAGCCGCCCGTCGGTGAAGCTGACGCGCAGCTCCTTCATGCCGGTGAAGCGGCCTTCGCCCTGGTAGACGTCGACGTTCTTGTTGTCCTCGTGGTTCTTCCGGTACTCCGCGCCGCCAGCGGCGATCGGGTCGATGCGCCCGAAGACGCGGTCGCGGATCTCGGGCCAGCGCACGCCCTTGAGCTCCTCGTCCACGCCGTAGCGGGAGCTGTGCGAAGGCGTCGCGGCCACGTCCGCGGCGTAGACGAACATCTTGGTCGGGATGCAGCCCACGTTGAGGCAGGTGCCGCCGAACGTCCCCTTCTCGACGATCGCCGTCTTCAGGTCGGCGAAGCGCGGGTCGAGGATCGAGTTCCCCGATCCGGTCCCGACGATCACCAGGTCGTAGTGCGGCACAGTCTTCCTCCGAAAGCCGTAGAACGAGCGTTCCCAGTCTAGTGAACCGAAGCCCGGGACGCGGTGTTCCCGCGATCAGTGCCCCGTGGCTGTGAAGTGCATCCGGTCGACCGGCGAGGTCCACGCGCCGCCCCAGCTCCAGCCGACGGCGGCGAAGTCGCGCACGACCGGTCCGCCCGCGACGACCATGCCGGGCCGCACGCGCGAGCGGTCCAGATACGCCGACGCCAGCTCCGGCAGTACCAGCGGTCCCTTGGTGTACGGGTTGCAGAACGGGTTCACGTCCACGGCCAGCCCGTACGCGTGGGCGGACCAGTTCGTCGCGCCGCGGACGGGCCGGCAGACGAAGGCGCTCGTGTCGTTGCCGTCGCCGGTGGGTGGCGCGTCGAGCTCCCCGGGACTGGTCACGCGCATCTCTTCGAGGGGGAACCGCTCCGCGAAGAGCTTGCCGAACACGGTGGCGACGGCCTGCGCGCCGGTGCGGTTCACGAGCAGCTCGCCGGTGTGGGCGCGGCCGTCGAAGCCCCAGAAGGAGAGCGTGACGTAGCGCAGGTCCGTCGACCTCACCGGGCACGCGGCCTGCCAGGTGCTGCGGGCGAGCACGTCGGCGGGGACGGGGACGATCTTCGACGCGTAGGTGGTGCCGTCCGGCGGCGGCAGGAAGTCGCGCGTCGGCAGGGCGCGGTTCACCAGTTCGGGTGGAGTCGGGAGGATCTCGCCGAAGCCGTCGGAACGGCGGGGGAGCGGGCGTGCACCCACCTGCCAGGTGACGGGCGGAGTGCTCGTCGCTGTCCGGGTTGTCGGGAGTGCCGCGCTCGTCCGGCTCGTCGCGCTCGGTGACGGCGTTCCGGGCGGGACCGAGGGCGCCGACGGGGCCGGCGTGCTGCAGCCGACCAGCAGGAACGTGATCAGGGTGCCGGCTGCGGCCGTCGCTCTCCGTCGCATGGAACCAGCCAATCAGACGCGCTCCGTGAGCACTGAGTCCACCCGTTCCAGTGACACCATTTCGGGCCTGCTCCGTTTAGGGTAATCGCGGCTGCTCGTTCACGCGCCGCGATCCCGCTGCTCGCTCTTGCCGAATGTCCTTGCTTTTGCCGAATGTCTAGTTCGAGTGCTCTGCCGAAGGGGAATCCCATGCCCGCCAAGTTCCGCCGTCCGCTCCTTCTCGCGGCCGGGGCCCTGCTCGTGACCGCGGTGACGGTGCCGATCGCGGTCAGCACGGCGTCGGCACAGGACGCGCCGGCGCCGCCCTCCGGCGCGCAGCCGCGGATCGTCGGCGGAGACGAGGCGAGGCTGTCCGACCACCCGTACGCGGTGTACCTCGCCGACCAGAACGGGAACCAGTTCTGCGGCGCCGTGATCGTGAGCTCCACGGCGGTCGCGACGGCCGCACACTGCGCGAAAGCCTTGCCGCGCACCGATGTTCGCGTCGTCGCGGGCCGCCAGGACAAGCGCACGAGCGACGGCGTGGTGCTCACGGTGTCGCGCGAGTGGGTCGATCCGGACTTCTCCGACCCGACGAAGGGCGCCGACGTCGCTGTGCTGAGCGTGCGGGGCCAGCTGCCCTACCGGCCGGCGAAGATCGCGTCGGCGAGCGACCGCGCGGCCTACGACACGGGCACGCAGGCCACCGTCCTCGGCTGGGGCCGCGTCGCCGACGGCGGCGACCGCTCCGACTACCTGCGCAGCGCCGTCGTGCCGCTCGTCAGCGACTCCACGTGCAAGTCGGCGTACGACACGTACGACCCGTCGAGCATGGTCTGCGCCGGCTACCCGGACGGCGGCATCGACGCCTGCCAGGGTGACTCGGGCGGCCCCCTCGTGGTCGGCGACACCCTCATCGGCATCGTCTCCTTCGGCGACGGCTGCGCGAAGGCAGGCAAGCCTGGCGTGTACACCCGCGTGTCGACGTACGCGGACGACATCGCGGCGCAGTCGCAGGCGCGGATCCTGGGCTGAGCTGTGCCGTCCCCGCCGCGGGTCCTCGGCTGAGCTGTGTTAAGCAGGGGTCGTGACGACCCCGCACCACGCGACCGGCCCCGAACTCACCGCCGTTCAGCTCTACGCCATCCTCCGCCTGCGTGCCGACGTGTTCGTCGTCGAGCAGGAATGCGCCTACGGCGATGTTGACGGGCGTGACCTGCTCCCGTCGACGCGGCACCTGTGGTTCACGGACTCCGCCGGCGAGGTCACGGCGTACCTGCGCGTCCTCGCCGACCCGGATGGCGTCTCCCGCATCGGCCGCGTCGTCACGGCCGCTTCAGCCCGCGGTCGTGGCCTCGCGGCGTCGCTGATGGAGGCCGCGCTGGCCGGCGCGACGGGCGAGTTCGTCCTGGACGCGCAGACGTACGCTCAACGCCTGTACGCGCGCTTCGGCTTCGTGGCCGAAGGCGACGAATTCCTCGACGACGGCATCCCGCACATCACCATGCGCCGTGTCGCGAAGGACCCTGCCGACTCCTAAGAAGCCGCCCCTCGCGGTGCCGTCGCGGTGATGACCTTCACGGCGCGGTCCACGTCCGCCTCGGTGAGGTCGGCGCGGACGGTGAGGCGCAGGCGCGAGATGCCGTCCGGGACGGACGGCGGGCGGAAGCAGCCAACGCGGATGCCCTGGTCGGCACAGGACTCGGCCCACGTGACGGCGGCCTCGGCGGACGGGGCCTGCACCGAGATCACCGCGGCGTCCGGGAGGCTGGCGCGCAGGCCGGCCGCCTTGAGCTGCATGGCGATGTTCCCCGCGTTGTCGGTCACCTTCGCGGGCAGCGATGGGTCGGCCTTCAGCACGTTCAGCGCCGTCAGCGCGGCGGCGACGCTGGCAGGCGCGAGGGCGGTGTCGAAGATGAAGCTCCGCGCCGTGTCCACGAGGTGCTTGATCACGCGCCGCGGGCCGACGACGGCGCCGCCCTGGGCGCCGAGGGACTTGGACAGCGTCAGGGTGGTGACGACGTCCGGTGAGGCGGACAGGCCGGCCGCGTGGACCGCGCCGCGGCCGCCTTCGCCGAGGACGCCGAAGCCGTGGGCGTCGTCGACGAGCAGGGCGGCACCCGCGCCGCGGCAGATTTCCGCGAGCTCGCCGAGCGGCGCGAGGTCGCCGTCGACGGAGAACACCGAATCCGTGACCACGAGGGCGCGCGGCTTGCGGCGCGTGGACAGCGCGTGCTGGATCGCCGACGGCGTCGCGTGGGCCACGGCCGCCACGTCGGCGCGCGACAGGCGGCAGCCTTCGATGAGCGACGCGTGGATGTACTTGTCGGTCACGATCGCCGACTCGGCGCCGGACAGCGCCGTCACCGCGCCGAGGTTCGCGGCGAAGCCCGAGGAGAACACGAGCGCCGCCTGGGCGCCGCAGAAGCGCGCCAGCTCGAGCTCCAGCTCGGCGTGCAGCTCGGTCGAGCCCGTGACGAGCCGCGAGCCCGTGGCGCCCGCGCCCCAGCGCATGGCGGCGGCCGCGGCGGCGCCGACGACGCGCTTGTCGCGGGCCAGGCCGAGGTAGTCGTTGCCGGCCAGGTCGAGCTCGTCCGCCTGCGCGGGCCGCGCCCGCAGCCGCCGCACCAATCCCGCTTCCGCGCGCTTCTCGGCCTCGGTGTCGAGCCAGTCGAAGACGTTCTCGGGCGGCAGCTGCGGGATGGCATTCACGTCCCGCAGTGTCCCACCCGCGTCACACGCGAAACCGTGGGCCCTGCCACACAAAGAAAAAGCCCCGCACGAAGGCGGGGCTTTTTCTTCAACGGAAACTCAGCTGTCGTAACCACGGCGCTGCGGACGACCCGGGCGCTGCGGGCGGCCCGCACCGTTGCCGGACCGCTGCTGACGCCCACGGCCACCGAAGCTCGGGCGGCCTTCGCGCGAACCGTAACCACCGCGGTCGCGGTTCTCGCCGTAGCTGCGCTCACCGCGCTCGCGGCCACCGCCGAAGCCACGGCCACCACTGCGGCGCGGCGACTCGCGGCGACGCTCGATCACCGGCTCGCCGCTCGGCTCCTGCGCACCCGTGATGCGCGAGAGCTCCGCGTCGCCCGGGCGGACGACCGTGGTCTCGGCGCGCACGCCGGCCCGGTCGGTCATCCGGCGGACGGTGCGCTTCTGGTCGTGCGTGACCAGCGTGACGACGACACCCGACGCACCGGCGCGCGCCGTGCGGCCCGCGCGGTGCAGGTAGTCCTTGTGGTCCGCGGCCGGGTCCACGTGCAGCACCAGGGAGATGTCGTCCACGTGGATGCCGCGCGCGGCGACGTCCGTGGCGACCAGCACCGGGGTGTGGCCTTCCTTGAAGTCGGCCAGCACGCGGTTGCGCTGCCCCTGGGTCTTGCCGCCGTGCAGCGCCGCCGCGTGCACACCCTGCTCACGCAGCCGCTCGGTGAGGCGGTCGACGTGGTGCTTGGTGCGCACGAACATGATCGTGCGGCCCTCGCGGGCACCGATCTGCGTGACGATGTCCTGCTTGTCCTGGTGCGACACCTGGAGCACGTGGTGGTCCATGGTGTCCACGCTCGCGGTCGACGGCGCGACCGAGTGCGTGACCGGGTCGGCGAGGTACTGCTTCACCAGCTTGTTGACGTCACCGTCGAGCGTCGCCGAGAACAGCAGCCGCTGGCCGCGCGGCGGGGTGAGGTCGAGGATCTCCCGCACCTGCGGCATGAAGCCCATGTCGGCCATCTGGTCGGCCTCGTCGAGCGCGATGAAATTGCAGTCGCTCAGCGACGCGGTGCCCTGCCGGACGTGGTCCGACAACCGGCCCGGAGTGGCGATGAGCAGGTCGACACCACGCGAGAGCGCGTCGGCCTGACGGGTGAAGGCCATGCCGCCGACGGCCGTGCGGCACCACAGGCCGAGCGACTTGGCGAGCGGGGTCAGCGAGTCGGCCACCTGCATGGCCAGCTCGCGGGTCGGCACCAGCACGAGCGCGCGGGGGTGCTTCGGGCGGGCCTTGCCGCCGTTGAGCCGGGCCAGGATGGCCAGGCCGAACGCCAGCGTCTTGCCGGAACCGGTCTGGGCGCGGCCCAGCACGTCGCGGCCCGCGAGCGCGTCGGGAATCGTCGCCGACTGGATCGGGAACGGCGAGTTGATGCCCGCCTCCGCCAGCGCGCGCAGCAGCTCGTCGGGCAGGCCGAGCTGAGCGAAGGTCTTGGTGGCCACCGTCTCGACGGTGTCGTCGCGCAGGAAGTCCTCGCGAGCCGGGCGCTGCCGCGGCTTGCGGTCGGGACGGTCCCCGCGGCCCGGCCCCGAGTGGGACGACGCAGCGGAATGGCCGGAGTTGAACGTGACTGTCACTTATGCCTCTCGGACGCGGCACGTCGCAAGGAGGCCCGGGCTGCCCGCTCGCAGGCAGGGCAAGATGGTGTGCAATGGGCTTTCACAGGGACGGACCCGGCGCGCTCAGGAGTTCCCACCATCGAGCGCCGATGGAAATGCTTCGGATTTCACCGCGAGCCCGTCAGTGGGCTTTGGAGGCGACGGACACCAACTCATCCACGCCGCCGGTTGCGGTCTGTGTTGACTGTACCGGAGTCAGGGCTTCTGCTTCACACCCAGGTGTCCGGTTGTGGGCGGCGTCGCAGTCGTGTCCTGTGCCACATCCGAATGGCCCAGCGCCGCGACGCCACCCACCGCACAGCCGGCGGATCAGCCCACGCCTCCGGCGTAGGCCAGTTCCGCCACGAGATCCTCGACGTTCGTCACGCGTTGCGGCAGGCCACGGGCCTGGAACCAGCTCGCCAGGTTGCGCACGTCGCGCTCCAGGAACTCGCGGCCACGGGGGTTCGCGACGAGGTCGACGACCTGCGGGAGGTCGATCACCATCAGATGCCCTTCGTGCACCAGGAGGTTGTACGCGGACAAGTCGCCGTGCACGAGCCCTTGCGTGGCGAGCAGTTCCAGCGCCGACACGGCCTGTTCCCACAGTTCGGTCAGCTCGTCGTGCTCCGGGCGCTGCTGTGCCAGCCGCGGCGCTGCCGTGCCGTCGGGCTCGCCGAGGAACTCGAGCAGTAGCTCGGTCCCGTGGCGCTGCACGGGGTAGGGCACGGGTGCCCCGATCGTCCACAAGCGACTCAGCGCCGCGAACTCGGCGACCGCCCACTGCTCGGCGATCAGGTTGCGCCCGAAGGAGGTGCGGCCCGCCATGGCCCGAATCTCGCGTGAGCGCCGCATGCGCCGGCCTTCGAGGTACCCGGCGTCACGGTGGAACAGCCGGTGCTCATCGCTGCGGTAGCGCTTGGCGGCCAGCAGTACCCCGTCGGTGCCGGGCAGGTTGCGGCGAAGGAGGTGGACGTCGGCCTCCTTGCCCGTTTTGAGCACCCCGAGGTCGGTGTCGACTGCGGCGAGCTCCGTGACCACCCAGTCGGGCCTCGGGTGGGGGCCTTGGTCGGCGTCGTCCCAGGTGGTCCAGCGGTCGGCGCCGTCCGGGAGGTCGGTCTCGGTGTAGGCGTCGTCGCGCGCCTGGGCGAGGCGGAGACGGCGCCCTCGGTGAGCCGGCCCCGGCGGGTCGGCTCGGGTTCGTCGCTGAATCGCCGCCCACGACGGGGACGCTCGAAATCGGACGCGTGAAGGTCTTCGTAGTCGTGCTCGCGCACTGGTGGGTCTCCTCGATCGGGGTGCCCCACCGGGCGAGCGCGGAGGCTCTAGCCGCGAGGGGCGGACGGAAGTGACAAAGGCCAGGTCAGCGCCCGGACATTCGCCACAGCGTTGTTCTCCATCGGACACCTCCTTCGCTTCCGTCGGCCACCGGCACCCCGCCGGTT
Source organism: Amycolatopsis sp. NPDC051372 (assembly GCF_040682095.1). Classification (NCBI taxonomy): domain Bacteria; kingdom Bacillati; phylum Actinomycetota; class Actinomycetes; order Pseudonocardiales; family Pseudonocardiaceae; genus Amycolatopsis; species Amycolatopsis sp. NPDC051372. The sequence goes on along the minus strand of NZ_JBFBAF010000032.1, from coordinate 97,411 downwards.
CGCGAGCAGCATGCCGGGGCCCGAGTGGCTCGCGCAACCGAATTAACGGGCTCCGCGAAATACCCCTAGCCTCGGCGGCATGAACGGTGGCGGGAATTACGACGCGGTGATCGCGGGCGGCGGCCACAACGGCCTGGTCGCGGCGGCCTACCTGGCCCGGGCCGGGTGCTCGGTGCTGGTGCTGGAACGGCGCGGCGAGATCGGGGGAGCGGCGGTGTCGTTCCGCGCATTCGACGGCGTTGACGTGCGCCTGTCGCGCTACTCCTACTTGGTGAGCCTGCTGCCGCGGAAGATCGCGGCCGACCTCGGCCTGGGCGTCGAGCTGCGCCGGCGCCGGATGTCGTCCTACACGCCGTCCGGCGACACGGGTCTCCTTGTCGACACGGCGGACGACGCGCGCACCGCGGCGGCCTTCCGCGCTGTCACCGGGTCCACAAAGGACTTCGACGCGTGGCGCGAGTTCTACGCGCAGGCCGGACGCGTGGCAGCGGCGACGTTCGACACGCTCACCGAACCGTTGCCCGGCCGAGAAGAGCTCAAAGCCCGCATCGGCGACGACGAAGCGTGGGCCACGTTGTTCGAGCGCCCGATCGCCGAGACGCTCACCGGGCTGTTCGGCGACGACACCGTGCGCGGCGTGGTGCTCACCGACGCGCTCATCGGCACCTTCGCCGGCGCCGGCGACGAGGACCTGCGCCAGAACCGATGCCTGCTCTACCACCTGATCGGCAACGGCACGGGCGACTGGGACGTGCCCGTCGGCGGGATGGGCGCGGTCACCCGCGCGCTCGCCGACGCCGCCCGCGGCGCCGGGGCCACGCTCGTGACCGGCGCCGAGGTGCTGTCTGTGTCGCCCGAGGGGGAGGTCCGCTACACGCTCGGCGGCACCGAACGCGTGGCCGCCGGCTCTCACGTACTGGCCAACGTCGCGCCCGACACGCTCGCGCGGCTGCTCGGCGAGGAACCCGGCCCGCGCCCGGAAGGCGCGCAGCTCAAGGTGAACATGGTCCTGTCGCGGCTGCCCCGCCTGCGCGACGCGGCCGTGGACCCACGCGACGCGTTCGGCGGCACCTTCCACGTCAACGAGACCTACTCGCAGCTCGAAACCGCGTACGCCGAGGCCGCGGCGGGCAAGATCCCGACGCTGCCGCCGTGCGAGATCTACTGCCACTCGCTCACCGACCCGTCGATCCTCGGCCCGGCCGAGCGCGCGGCGGGCGTGCAGACGCTGACGTTGTTCGGCCTGCACATGCCGGCGCGGCTGTTCGAGTCCGACAACGATCGCGCGCGGGCCGAAGCCCTGCGCGCCACGATCGCGTCGCTGGACAGCGTGCTCGCCGAGCCGATCGAGAGCTGCCTGCTGCGCGACGCGGCGGGCAACCCGTGCGTGGAGGCGAAGACGCCGCTGGACCTGGAGGCCGAGCTCGGGCTGCCGCGCGGGCACATCTTCCACCGCGACCTGTCCTGGCCCTACGCCGAAGATCAGGCCGACGTCGGGAAGTGGGGCGTCGAGACCGCGCACGAGCGCGTGTTGCTCTGTGGCGCCGGTGCCGTGCGCGGGGGTGGCGTGAGCGGGATCCCCGGGCACAACGCGGCGATGGCGGTGCTCGCTCGACGGCGCGGCGAGGAGCGGGCAGGGTGAAGACATGCGCGTGATCGTGATCGGCGGCGGGATCGCCGGAGCAGCCACGGCCTACCACCTCGTGAGCAGCGGGGCCGACGTCGTGGTGGTGGACGCCGGGCTGCCCGGCGTCGCGACGGAGGCCGGCGCGGGGATCGTGAGCTCCTGGACCTCGCGGTGGGACAGCGCGATCTACCCGCTCGCGGCCGCCGCCGGGGCGTACTACCCGGAGCTGGCGGCGGCGTTGCGCGAGCAGGGGCACGACGCGTCGTTCGAGGTCGTCGGCGGGATGGTCGTCTCGGCGGACCGGGCCGAGCTCGACGAGGCCTACGCGCGGCTGGTCGAGCGGGTCGCGGACGCTCCCGATGCGGGCGAGGTGCGGCGGCTGGATCCGGCGCAGGCACGCGAGCTGTTCCCGCCGCTGGCGCCCGAGCTGTCCGCCGTGCACTTGTCGGGCGCGGGCCGCGTCGACGGCCGGGTGATGCGGGCGGCGCTCGTGGCCGCCGCGGAGCAGCGGGGCGCGCGGTTCGTGTCGGCGGAGGCTTCGCTGCTGCCCGGCTCCCGCGTGCGCGCGGGCGACGAGGAGCTGACCGGCGACGCCGTGGTGCTCGCCGCGGGCGCGTGGTCGGCCGCGCTGGCCGCGCCGCTCGGGATCGTGGTGCCGGTGGCGCCGCAACGCGGGCAGATCAGCCACTTCGACCTGCCGGACACCGACACGTCGGCCTGGCCCGTGGTGCTGCCGCGGTCGAGCCACTACCTGCTGTCGTTCGCGGGCGGCCGCGTCGTGGCGGGCGCGACGCGCGAGACGGACTCCGGCTTCGACTACCGCGTCACAGCCGCCGGCCAGCGCGAAGTGCTCGACCAGGCGCTCGCCGTCGCACCGGGCCTGGCCGACGCGACGCTCGCCGAGACCCGCGTCGGCTTCCGGCCCGCGACGCCGGACACGCTGCCGCTGCTGGGCCAGGCCGCGCCGGGGTTGTTCCTGGCCACGGGCTTCGGGCCGGCCGGGCTGACGCTGGCGCCGTACGCGGGCAAGCTCATCGCCGCGCTCGTCCTCGGCGAAGACCTGCCGGCGGACCTGCTGACGGCGTGCTCGCCTTCGCGGTTCAGCTGAGGCTGCCGTACTCAGGCTCAGTACTCAGGCTCAGTCGTCGGTCAGCAGTTCCAAGGCGTGGTCGCCGGTGCGCTCCACCGTGAGGCCGGCCTTGGTGATCACCTTCACCAATTCGTCCACAGTGGACGGTTCGGTGCGCGTGGTCGCGAGCACCGCGGCGAGCCGGCCCTTGTAGGCCTTGTTGAAGTGGCTCACGGTGGTGCGGTTGCCGGCGGCGTCCTCCGTGACCACGCGCACGGTCACCGCGCCGGGGCGCAGCTTCGCGAACGCGGAGTACGTGCCCGAGCGCAGGTCGACGATGAGCCCTTCGATGTCCTGCAGCACCGGCTCCAGCGCGGGCTTCCACAGGCTGCGCACGGTGCCGAGCGCGGGCACGCTGTTGCCGCCCGAGAGGCGGTACGCGGGGATCGGGTCGGTGGCCGAGACCACCCCGAACAGCGAAGACGTGACAGCCAGGCGGCGGTGGGCCTTCTCCAGGCCGGCGCGGGTGAAGCTGCCGATGTCGAGGGCGTCGTAGAGCACGCCGGTGTAGCGGCGCAGCGCGGGCAGCGTCGGCGAGGTCCACAGGCTCCCGTTGCGCGCGACCTCGTGGCTCTGGCGCTCGGAGATGCCGAGCGCAGCGAGGCTCGCGGGGACGTCTTGCGCGAGCTCGACGAGCGCGTCGGCGAGCTTGGCCCGCACGGGGTTGAGCTCGGGGAAGGACAGCGTCTCGAGGTCGAGCGGCGCGCCCTTGCCGCCGTCGGCCTTCGTCTCGGAAGGAGGGAGGAGCACCAGCACACGACGAGGGTAATCGGGGTGCGCCGCTGTTCAGCGCCCGCCTACGCTGGCTCGGCGACGCGGAGCAGCTCGCGACCGTGTTCGCGGCCGCCGAGGAGGTGGACCGCACCGGCGAGCACTACACCGCCGCCGACCTGCGCGAGGAGATGCGGGGACCCGACCTCGACCTCGCGCTCGCCAGCACCGGCGCGTGGGCCGGCGACCGCCTGGTGAGCTACGCGGCCATCCGCCGCCGCGACGCCGCCGACCCGGTGCACATGCCGCGCGTCGAGGCGATGACGCACCCCGAGTTCCGCACGCCCGAAGTCGCCGCGCACCTCACCACCTGGTTCCTCGACGCCGGCAAACGCGTGCACGAGCGCGCCTTCCCCGACGCGCCGCTGGAGCTGCACGCGGGCGCGCACGAGAACGAGCACTGGTACCTCGACGCGCTGGCGCGGGCCGGGTTCCGGCGCGCGCGGTCGTTCGTCGAGATGCGCGCCGACCTGAGTGCGTTGCCGCCCGCGCGGCCGCTGCCGGCCGAGTACGAGGTGGTCGCGTTCGACGAGCGCTACGACGACCTCACCCGCGTGGCCCGCAACGCGACCTTCTCCGGCCACTGGGGCAGCGCCGAGCTGTCGACCGAAGCCTGGCGCCACCGCATCACGGGGGCAAAGGACTTCCGCGGCGACCTGTCGTTCCTGCTCCTGACCCCCGAGCACGACGCCGTGGTCGGGTTCGTGCTCAGCGCGTTCCACCCCGCCGACTTCGCGGGGACCGGCGTGCGCGAGCTGTACGTGGACTACGTCGGCACCCTGTCGGAGCTGCGCGGCCGCGGCGTGGCGACGGCGCTGCTGGGCCACACGCTGGCCCATGCCCGCGACGCCGGGTTCGAGCGCTCGGCCCTGTCCGTGGACACCGACAACGCCCACAGCGCCGTCGGCATCTACGAGCGGTGCGGCTACGAGGTCGCCGACACCTACTACGGCTACGTGCTGCCGATCTGAAGCTCTATTCGACGACGTTGAGCAGGGGTTTCCCGGCGACGAAGCGGCGCAGCTGCTCGGCCACGAGCTTCTTCGCGCGCGGGTAGAACGACGCCGAACCGCCCGCGACGTGCGGCGTGATCACCACGCCCGGCACCCTCCACAGTGGATGGTCGGCAGGCAGCGGCTCGGGGTCCACGACGTCGAGGGCGGCCCGCAACCGGCCGGTGGTCGTTTCGGCGAGCAGCGCGGCGGTGTCGATCGCGGAGCCGCGCCCGACGTTCACGACCAGCGCGCCCTCGGGCAGCAACGCGAGCTCCCGGGCACCCAGCAACCCCTTCGTGCCCTCGGTTTCGGGCAGGATCAAGACCACGATGTCGGCCGACCGCAGCAGCTCGGGCAGCTCGGCGATCCCGTGCACGCCTTCACGCGCATGGCTCGCCACGCGCGTGACCACGGCCTCCGCGGCCAGCAGCTGCCGCTCGATCGCCTGGCCGATGGAGCCGTAGCCCACGAGCAGCACGCGGCTGTCGGCGAGCGAACGCGTGTGCTCGCGCTCCCACGACCCGGTGGCCTGCTGGGCGAACCACCGCGGCAGGTCCCGCTGGGACGCGTGGATCAGCGCCAGCGCGTGCTCGGCCACGCTGAGGTCGTGCAGACCCCGGCCGTTGGCCAGCGCGACGCCCTTGGGCACCAGCGGCACCAGCGCCTCGACCCCGGCCGACAGCGCCTGCACCGCGCGCAGCGAAGGCAGCTTCCCGATCAGCTTGGGTGGCTCGCTCCCCGCGTCGTAGGGCAGCACGTAGAACTCCACGCCGGACAGGTCGTCTCCGGGCGGGTTCACGCCGTCGTAGTACGCGGCGGCCAGCCCCTCGGGCAGCTCGATGTCGGTCCAGGGCAGGAGAACTCGCGGGCTCATGCCCGCCAACCTAGCGCCGCCGGCTCAGTGCGCGCCCGCCTGCGCCACGCAGAACACGTTGCCCTCCGGATCGGCCAGCACCGTCCACTCGATGCCCGGCTGCGCGTGCCGCTCCTGCTCGCTCGCACCAAGCCCGACCAGGCGTTTCACCTCCGCCTCGCGGTCGGGCGCGGAGAAGTCGATGTGCACGCGGTTCTTGCCGGTGCGTGGCTCCGGGACCTGCTGGAACGCGAGTGCGGGCCCGCCGCCGCCGGCACGCGCGAGCATCACGAAGGGTCCGTAGTCCGCTTCGACCGCGACGCCGAGCGCCTGCGTCCAGAAGTCCGCGAGGACCCGGGGGTCCGCGCAGTCGATGGTGATCATGCCCAGTTCGAGTGCCATGCCGCCGACGCTAGCCCGGGGCACCGACAAAACCCCGACCGCGCGATAACCGGGTGGAGTGGGCGCGGGGCGGTTGACTACGCTGTGTCGGTCGAACCAGGCTCAGCGTCTCAGCCCGCTCGAAGTCTCAATTCTCTCAGTGCAGGGAGTCCGCAGTGATCACCAGGATGTCGTCGTTGTTCCTCCGCACCTTGCGCGAGGATCCGGCGGACGCCGAGGTACCCAGCCACCGGCTGCTGGTGCGCGCCGGCTACGTCCGCCGGGTCGCCCCGGGTGGTTACTCGTGGCTGCCGCTGGGCCTGCGGGTCCTCCGCCGCGTCGAGAACGTCGTGCGCGAAGAGATGAACGCGATCGGCGCGCAGGAGATCCAGTTCCCCGCGCTGCTGCCGCGCGAGCCCTACGAGGCCACCGGCCGCTGGACCGAATACGGCGACAATCTCTTCCGCCTCAAGGACCGCCGCGGCGCCGACTACCTGCTCGGCCCGACGCACGAGGAGCTGTTCGCGCTCACCGTGAAGGGCGAGTACAGCTCGTACAAGGACTACCCGGTCACGCTGTACCAGATCCAGACGAAGTACCGCGACGAAGCGCGCCCCCGCGCCGGCATCCTGCGCGGCCGCGAGTTCGTGATGAAGGACTCGTACTCCTTCGACCTCGACGACGAGGGCCTGGAGCGCTCCTACCAGGCGCACCGCGACGCCTACACGAAGCTCTTCGACCGCCTCGGCCTCGAGTACGTGGTGGTCGCCGCGACGTCGGGCGCCATGGGCGGTTCGGCGTCGGAGGAGTTCCTCGCCGTCGCCGAGACGGGTGAGGACACTTACGTGCGCAGCACGGAGTCCGGCTACGCGGCCAACGTCGAGGCCGTGGTCACGCCCGCGCCGGCCGAGCGCGCGATCGAGGGCCTGCCCGCCGCGCAGGTCCACGCCACGCCGAACACGCCGACCATCGAGTCGCTCGTGGCGTTCTTCAACGCCGCCGGCCTCGGCCGCGAGTTCACCGCGGCCGACACGCTCAAGAACGTGATGCTGAAGATCCGCCAGCCGGGCGCGAAGGAGTGGGAGCTCCTGGGCGTCGGCCTGCCGGGCGACCGCGAGGTCGACATGAAGCGCCTCGAAGCGTCGCTCGAGCCCGCCGAGGTCGAGCTGCTGGAGGAGGCGGACTTCGCGAAGAACCCGTTCCTAGTCAAGGGCTACATCGGCCCGAAGGCGCTCAAGGAGAACGGCGTCCGCTACCTCGTCGACCCGCGCGTGGTCACCGGCACCGCGTGGCTGACCGGCGCCGACCAGGACGGCCACCACGTGCTCGACCTCGTGGCGGGCCGCGACTTCACGCCCGACGGCACGATCGAGGCGGCCGAGGTCCGCGAGGGCGACGCGTCTCCCGACGGCCACGGCACCCTCGTCGCCGCGCGTGGCATCGAGATCGGCCACATCTTCCAGCTGGGCCGCAAGTACACCAACGCGTTCGAGCTCGACGCCCTCGGCCCCGACTCGAAGCCGATCCGCATCACGATGGGCTCCTACGGCGTCGGCGTCTCGCGCCTGGTCGCCGTGCTCGCCGAGCAGAACCACGACACGTCCGGCCTCGTGTGGCCGCGCGAGGTTTCGCCGTACGACGTGCACGTGGTCGCTGCGGGCAAGGACGAGACCATCGCGGCAGGTGCGGAGAAGCTCGTCGCCGAGCTCGACGCGGCCGGGGTGGACGTGCTGTTCGACGACCGCAAGGCCACCCCGGGCGTGAAGTTCGCCGACGCGGAGCTGGTGGGCGTGCCCACGATCCTCGTCGTCGGGCGCGGCCTGGCCAACGGGCTGGTCGAGGTCAAGGACCGCCGCACCGGCGAGCGCGAGGAGATCCCGGTCGACTCCGTGGTCGGCCACCTGGTCAAGCTCGTCCGCTCCTGACGGCACACGCCGGTGGGGCTCTTCGGCCGGTCCGGCCGTGAGGACGACGGCGGCTACGAGGACAACGCCACCCTCACTGGCGTCTTCGGGTACGAACCCGCTGACGCACCTGGCTTCCCGGCCGCCGGCTACGGCACGGGCTCCCCGGTCTCCGGGCAGCCCGCCGCCGAGCCGGCGGCCGAACCGGGACGCGGTCCGTGGCCGGCGCAACGCGAGAAATCCGGCGGAACTCCTGGGTACGCCGAGGATCCCGCCGTCACCGGGCACGCGCCGCGCGCGCGGCCCCAACGCATCCGGCCACCTGCGCGGTTGAAGCGGCGGCCGTCGCGGGCGCTGTGGATCCTCGTGGCCGTGATCGCCCTCGGCGTGGCCGCAATGAACTTCTTCAACGCCGCCCGTCACCACTCGGCGAGCCCGGCGACGCCCAGCCGCGGCCCGGTCACCTACCAGCCCGAGCCGCACCTCGTCGTGCCCGCGGTCGTCGACGGCTGGTCCTCGGTGGCCGCGCGCGACGGCAGCTTCGCCTACGACGTCCCGCCGACCTGGACACCGGAACCCGGCGTCGTCCACGGCTGGGACGGCACCGGGATTTCGCCGGGGATCACGCTCAGCACCACAGCGTCCGTCGGCCGCGGCTACTGCGGCAGCGACAGCCGCCACGGCGGGTCCGGAGTCACGACCGAAGACGGCGGCAACGCCGAAGCCGCCGCGCGCAAAGCCGTCGGCGACCTCATCGGCAGTGCCTACGACCCCGGCGCGAAGGTGACGTACGCGCCGGCGCAGGACGCGACCGTGCAGCTCGAGACCACAACCCGTCCGGCGCGGCTGGTGCTTGCCGACGTCACGCAGGGCGGCACCGACGCGTGCATCCAGAAGCACGTCACCGTCGGCGCGCTCGCCCTGGCCACCACGACCCAGTCCGTGGTCCTCGCCGTCTACACCGACGACACCACCAGCCGCGCCGACGTCGTCCGCTTGCTTCGCAGCTACCGCGGCGTGCCGGCCGCCGACCGGTCCACGACCACGCCGCCGCCGACCACGCGCTGACGCCGCAACGCCAGCTTCGCAAAGTCCTTCAGCCCGGCGCGCCCTGCGCGTATGCGCGTTCGAAGCCGCGCCGACGCCGTGCGGTTGCTGCAGAGCTACCGTGGCGTGCCGGCTGCCGAACGGCCGACGATTACGCCTACGCCGAGTACGCGTTGGCGTCGCAATGCCGGTTCCGCGAGGTTCTTCAGCCTGGTGCCGTGCAGGTATGCACGCCCGAAGCTGTGCCGACGTCGTCTGCTTGCTTCGCAGCTACCGCGGCGTGCCGGCCCCCGACCGGTCAACCACCACGCCGCCGCCGACCACGCGCTGACGCCGCAACGCCAGCTTCGCGAAGTCCTTCAACCCAGCCCCCTGCAGGTACGCGCGTCCGAGCGCGAGGCCGATGCGCGGCAGGTCGGCCTCGTCGCGGTAGGCCAGGTACAGCGGCTCGCGCCGCGGCTGGAACTTCGCCTTGAACGCGGGCAGCGAGCGGAACCCGTAGTACGGCTCCATCAGCGCGCCCACCGCGTCGAGCACCCGGTCCACCGCACGCGCCGGTGCGGTGTCGCGGCTGCGCACGAGCGGCGCGCCCGAAAGCGACACGAACCGCGCGCCCTCCTCACGCAACGCCAGGCACGCCGACGCGATCAGGAACTCCATCACCGGCCGGAACCCGCCCGGACGGCGGCGCATCACGTCGAGCGTCCACCCGCCGACCGTGCCAGAGCCCGTGTGCACCGGCAGCCACGACGTGATGCCACAGACCGTGCCCGTCGCGTCGATCGCGAGCCCCACGCGCGTCGTCGGGTCCATCGCCTCGGCGACACCGCCGAGCGTGAACCCCATCTCCGGCAGGCCTTTGTCGCCGATCCACTCCTCCGACAGCGCGCGCACCTGCTCGCGGATCGCGGGCGGCTGCTCGGCCAGGTGGAACTCGATGCCGTCCTTGCGGGCCTTGTTCAACGCCGAACGCACGTCCTGCCAGGCCTTTCCGCGGAACTGCAGGTTCTCGAGGTCCACCAGCGTGTCCTCCGCGACCTGCACGTGCTGCCAGCCCAGCTCCTGCGTCACGCCGACAGTGGCGGCCGTCGCGGAGAAAACGCATGGCACGAGCCCGGAGTTCTCGCACATCTCCCGGAACTCCGTGAGCGCGTGTGCCGCCGAGCCGCACGGCGCCACGGGATCGCCGAGCGCGATCGCGACCCCCGCGTGGCGCTGGTAAGCGAGGTAGGACGCGCCGTCGGAGGCGACGAAGTACGCGTTCTGCGGCCACGTCGTCATCCACGAGATCGTGCTGCCTCCGTTGCGCCCCAGCAGAAGCCGGGCAAGGCTGCCCTCCGGACCACCGCGCAGCAGCTTGCGGCGCCGCCGGCGTGAGGGCACGCGGAACGCCCCGCTCGCCGCGATCAGCAGCACCAGCTCGACCGTCCACAGGAGATTGTCCACGAAGAACAGCGAAAGCCCGTGGCTGTCGTACTCGGTGCGCACCAGCTTCGCCACGGCCGGGACCCCGCTCACCAGGAGCACCTGCGACACCGCGAACACGCACAACCCCACGGCCCAGCGCCACGCGACGCGCGAGCCGCGGCGCAGGCCGTTGAGCATCGGCACCACGAGCACACCCATGATGAGAATCTCTCGCGCCGACAGGGAAACCTCCGACGGGCCGAACGGTCCGTCTCCAGGGACGAGCCACATGACCACTTCGGCCACGGTGAGCAGCAGCAGTCCCGCGCACGCCAGCAGCCGCCACTCGCGCACGCTCGGCCGCACCGGTTCGGTGAGCCGTGCCTTGCCCGCGAGCCGATGGCCGAGCGGCAACGCCAGCACCAGTGCGAAGAAATGCACGAGATCCGCGAGCGTGCCGACGTACACGATCGCGACGCCCGCGTACACGCACAACCCGGCGCGCAGCCGCAGCCGCCACGGCGCGCGCAGCGTCGCGCTGGCCACGGCGATGGCCGCGAGCGTGCCGCCGGAGAAGCCGACGTCGAGCGTGGTCGCGATGTGCGCGGCCCACGTCCAGCCGGAATGGCGGCACAGCACGAGGAACTGGATCGCCGCCGCGGCCGCGGCCAGCTGCCCGCCGACGGTCACCAGGATCGTGCGCCGCGTGCCGAGCTGCCACTCCGCGAACCCTGTCAGCAGCGCGAAAGTGCCGGCCATCGGCAGGTAGAACAGCGGCCGCGGCGCGAAGAACGGGCCGGTCGCCAGCGTCCACCAGCGGCCGTGTTCCAGCGAGGGCAGGCCGTAGGCGTAGTAGGCGAACGACGGCTGGTGCTCGGCGGCTTGCCAGAGCGTGCGGCTCGCGACCCCGGCCACGAAGATCGCGAGCACGACGGTGGTGGTGAACGGCAAACGGCGCCAGAGCACGGCGAACCGCTCGCGTTTCGGCCTTCCGGCCGCCCGCCCGCGTCCCCCCGTGCCGGCACCGCTGGCGGTCCCCGCCGCCGGCGATGCGGTCGTCATGATCCGAGTCTTGCGCCTGGACCTAAAGCCGACATCCTTCGTGGGAGCGACTTGTCCCCCTAGGGGAGTGCTACCCCGGCGGGAGAAAACCCTGACCCGAAGGCGGTTGCGGGCTCAGGGAACAGCACTCGACCAGGGGCGAATCGCGCACGGCGGCCTCGGCGCGGGCGGCGAAACCGCCGTGCGGGGCGAAAACAGGGGTAAACCGCTCAGCCGAGCACTGCCTTGCGCACCGAGTCGAGGTCGGCGAGATCGGGCAGCACGGTGTGGGCGCCCGAGGCCGCGTGCTCTTCGGCGCTGTAGTGCCCGGTGGCGACGGCGACCGCGACGGCACCGTTGTCGAGGGCGGCCTTCACGTCGTTCGGGGTATCGCCGATCACCACGACGTCTCCGGGCGCGAACGCCGTGCCGTGCTTGGCGGCCGCCGCGGCCACGGCGTGAGGGACGAGGTCGGGCCGGTGCGCCGAGAGCGAGCCGTACCCGCCGATCTCCAGCTCCAGGTGCTCGTCGAGGCCGAACGCGGCGAGCTTGTGCACCGAGATCTCCGGCAGGTTGCCGGTGACGAGCGTCTGCACGGCGCCGTGGCCGGCCATCGCGGCCAGTGCCGCCGCCGCGCCGTCGAGCGCCCGGCCGGCTTGGTGCAGCGTGCCGCGGGCCTCGTCGGCCACGGCGATCAGCTCGCTCCACAGGCGCTGGATGTTCTCCTCGGTCGCCTCGATGCCGTGCGTGGTGAGGATGTCGGCGGTGATCGCGCGCTCGGTGCGCCCGCCGTAGTCGGGGTGGGTGCGCAACTCGGTGCCCATGGCCGTGAGAGCCGTGGCGTACCAGCTGCTGCCGACCCCCGTGAGGTCCACGAGCGTGTGGTCGATGTCCCAGAGCACCAGCCGGTGCGCGTGCGTCGTCACGGCCGTGAGGGTACCGGCGGAAGTATTCAACGTCCGTTGACTTTCCGGAGGACGCGACCTACTTTGTCGTAATTCAACATGTGAAGAATAACTGGGAGGCCGTGATGTCGGCTGCTCCTCGGCGCCCCGTGGGCGCGTTCGCCCTGGTCGCGGTGCTGGTGGGTGCGCTCGCCGCCGTGGTGCTGGGGTTCCTGACGTTCGGGGCGCAGGCCACCGCCGCGCCCGATCACGTTCCGGTCGCCGTTTCGGCGCCGCCCCCGCTGCAGGGGCTGGCGCGCCAGGTCGCTTCCCACGGCGGCACGCAGCTCGACTGGCGCGTCGCCAACCCGGCCGAGGCCCGGAACCTGTTGGCGGACAAGGAGGTCTACGGGGTCCTGGAGCTTCGTCCTGGCCCCGCCGCCACCGTCGTGCTCTCCGGCGCGGTGAACCCGGCGGGCACGCAGGTGGCGCAGCAGGTCCTCGCGGGCGCCGCTCAGGCGCTGCCCGGCGAGCCGCGGCTCGAGATGCTGCACCCGGCGAGCGCCGCGGCCCGGATCGTGCCCCTGGCCGCCAGCGCGCTCGCGTGGCTGGGCTCGCTCGTCGCCGGTGCCGTGCTGGTGCGGCTCAGTGCCGGCCGTCGCGTGAGCGTTCCGGTGCCCCTGGCGCAGGTGCTGGGCAGCGGCGTGCTGGTGACGGGCGTGCTGGTGGGCTTCGCCGCCCTGTGGGACTCGTCGTTGCCGCTGACCTGGGACGTGCTCGGCTTCCTGTTCCTCACGGTCACCGCGTTCGCCGCCCTGCAGGCCGGCCTCCTGCGCCTGCTCGGCCTGCGGGCGCTGGCCATCCTGGCGCCGCTGTACCTCGTGGCGCCCGCGGTGGCCGGGCAGGTGCCCGAACTGCTCAACCCGGCCTACCGCACGCTGCTGTGGTCGTGGACGCCCTTCCGCTTCTCGACCGAAGGCCTGCGCTGCCTGCTTCAGGGCGTGCCCGGCGCCCCGGACGTGACCACGGGCGCCTGGGTCCTCACCGGCCTACTCGCGGTGGGCCTAACCCTGACCCTCTGGCCAACCCGGTTGCCGCGCGACCTTCCCGAGGCTCAGCCCACGGAACGCCCCGTCGAGATCCCGGCCGGCTGAGCTCTACGCCGCCCACCCAACTCACCCCGCCAAGGCGACCATCCCGCGGGACTCATCCCGCCAAAGCGACCACAGCGCGGCCATCACCCCGCCAAGGCGATCGCCCCACCCAACTCACCTCGCCGAGGCGATCGCCCCGCGGGACTCATCCCGCCGAGGCAACTATCCCGCGAGACTCACCCCCGCCCAGGCGACCACAGCGCGAGATCGCGCCGGCTTCCGGATGGGGCGGTGCGATCGGCCCCCGGCCGATCCGACCGCCCCATCCGGAAGCCGGCTCAAAGGCGATCTCGCACGCCCCGGCGAAGCCGGGGCAGAAAACACAGCGATCTCGCACGCCTCGGCGGAGCCGAGGCCAAAGACACAGGGCAGAATTGGAGGATGCACGCCGCCGAACCGAGCACGCTCCCGTGACCGGGGGTTACCTGAAGGGCCGGATCCGCCGCGAGGACATCATTTCCGCGGCTGCGGTGGTATACGGCGAGGCCGGCTACCACGGTTCGTCGCTGCGGGAGATCGCGAAGCGCGTCGGCATCAGCCACGCCGGGCTGCTGTACTACTTCCCCACCAAGGAAGCGCTGCTCGCCGCCGTGCTCGAACGGCGTGACGCCGAGGACTCCGAGCGCGAGCAGTTGACCGTGCCTCCCGGGCTGGAGGTGCTGCGGCACTTCGTCGCGCTGGCCGAGCACAACGTGCGCCACCCGGGGATCGTCGACCTGTACTCGCGGCTGGCGGCCGAGGCCGTGGCGCCCGACCACCCGGCGCACGAGTACTTCGAGGAGCACTACCGCCAGGCGCGCGAAAGCGTGATCGGCTCGTTCCGGCTGCTGGCCACGACGGGAGAGCTGCGCAAGGGCGTGGACCCGGACTTCGCGGCGCTCACGTTCATCGCGCTCATGGACGGGCTGCAGGTCCAATGGCTCACCACCCCCGGCGACGTCGACCTCGTCGGCTCCTTGCGGTTCTACCTGCGCACCTTGCTGGCCGTGCCCCTCGAGGACTGACCACGGTCCGTGGAGGGCACCTCCCCCGAAGTGCCCTCCACGGACCGCCGGCACGCTAGAGCGTGCGCGCGCAGGGGTCCCAGCCGTCCGGCAGGGCGGGCGGGACGTCGACGGTGCTGGCCACCTCCACGGACCGGCCGCGGGTGATCGACTCGTCGATGGCGAGCATCGCGTCGAGCACGTGGTAGGCCAGCTCCCCCGACGCGCGTTCCGGCACCCCGGCCCGGATCGCGCGGGCGAGCTCCAGCGCGCCCGTGCCGCGCGAGGCGGCGTGTCCTTGCGGCGCAAGCTCTTCCGGCTCCGCCGCACCGAGCAGGTGCAGCTTCGTCGGGCCGTCGAAGCGGTTCGGGTCCGGCAGCACCGCGGTGCCGAGCGCGCCCGACACCTCGACGAAACCCGTGCGCGCCAAGGCGGAATCGAAACTCAGCACGACCTGCGCGCTGCCGCCGCGGGTGAACTCGACGAGCGCGGTCACCGTGGTGGGCACGGTCACCGCGAACTCCGTGCCGGCCCGCGGACCCGAGCCGATCACGCGCGTGTTCCGGGCGCGCCCGCCGGCGCCGGTCACCTTGCGGATCGGGCCGAACAGCTGCACGAGCTCCGTGAGGTAGTACGGCCCCATGTCCAGCAGCGGACCGCCGCCGTGCTGGAACAGGAACTCCGGCGCCGGGTGCCAGCTCTCCGGGCCCGGCGTCTGGAACAGCGCCAGCGCCGTGCGCGGTTCGCCGATGCGGCCGGCCTCGATCGCGCGCCGGGCCGTCTGCAGGCCGGCGCCGAGCACGGTGTCCGGTGCGCTCGCCACGCGCAAACCCTTCTCCCGTGCGCGATCCAGCAGTTTGCGGCCCGTCTGGCGGTCGAGCGCGAGCGGCTTTTCCGCCCAGACGCTCTTGCCCGCCTCCAGCGCCGCGAGGCCGACCTCGACGTGCGCGGCCGGGATCGTGAGGTTCACGACCAGCTCGATCTCCGGGTTCGCCAGCAGCTCCGCGACGGTTTCCCCATGCGGCACACCGTGTTTCGCCGCCTGCGCCTGTGCACGGGCCACATCCAGGTCGGCGACCGAGAGCACCCGCACGTCGGGAAAGCCCGTGAGGTTCTCGAGGTAGGTGTCGCTGATGACCCCCGCGCCGATCAAGCCGACGCCGACGGGGCCGCTGGTCACTTCGCACCCTCGGTGAGGTAGGCGAAGCTGGCGGCGATGCCTTCGAAGATGTCGCCGTCGTAGCGATCGAACTCCACCACTCGCAACGCGCCGGGCGCCGCGGCGAGAACCTCGGAGAGGGGGACGCTGCCCTGGCCCGCCGGGACCTGACCGGAGGCGTCGGTGGCGAGCGCGCCGTCCTTCACGTGGATGGCGTGCACGCGGGAGCCGAGCCGGGCGAGCAACTCGGGCGCGTTCGCCCCGCCCGCCGTGGCCCAGTAGGCGTCGACCTCCAACGCGACGGCAGGGTCGAGCTGGTCGGCGAACACCTCGAACGCGTGGCGGCCGTCGATCCGGGACTCCAGCTCCCACCAGTGGTTGTGGTAGCCGACCTGCACGCCGTGCTCCTCGGCGACCTTCGCGGCGGCGTTGAGCGCTTCCGCGGTGGCCGTGATGTCCGCGGCGTTCTGCCACTGCTCGGGCTTCACGAGCGGGTCGATGACCACGGCGATGCCGAGCTGCTTCGCCGCGGCGAACACGGCGTGCTGGTCCTCGCCGATGAGCTTCGCGTGGGCCGTCGGCGCGGTCAGCCCGTTGGCCGGCAGACCGGCGCCGAGCGCGGCCACGTTCTCGACGACGCCGTACGGCTCGACCTGGGTGAACCCGATCGCGGCGAGGCGCCGCAGGGTGTCCGCCGGGTCGGCCGCGAACGCGTCGCGGACCGAGTACAGCTGCACGGAAGGCTTGCCCATTCCAGCTCCTTGGCTTCGCGGTTCGGCGCCCGAGGCGCCGCGTCGCCTGAATTTCTACCAGGTGGTCGAAATTGACACCAGGCGTTTGCGCGAGGTCCACACGTTCGCCCGCCGTTTGAGGAGGGCCCTTGGCGGGCAGCAGTCATGAAGGGCCGAAACCACGGAAAGGGACGGCGATGATCCACCAGGGCATGGACGACTTGATGGTGAAGGGCGAAGAGGAGAGCTTCTCCGCGCTGAAGTCACGGCTCGTCGACGAGTACGGCAGCGCGCGCGAACCCGAGATCAACCGCACGATCACCGCCCAGCGCCGGCATTTCGACGACGCCGGCGTGCGCAGCTTCCTGCCCGTGCTCGTCGAGCGCCAGGTGCGCGACCGGCTCGGTGAGCCCCGAGGGCGCTGACGGGCCTTACGGGAGGATCGAGTCGACGTAGCCGCCATCGACGCGGAGGGCACCGCCGGTGGTGGCGGAGGCGAGCGGTGAGCTCAAGTACACCACGAGGTTCGCGATCTCCTCCGGCTCGATCAGCCGCTGCAGCAACGACTGGGGGCGGTGGGTCTTCATGAACTCCCGCTGCGCCTGCTCCCACGGCAGGTTCTCGTCCACGAGCTGGTAGACGAAGTCCTCGACGCCACCGGTGTGCGTGGGACCGGCGACCACCGAGTTGACCGTGACGCCCGTCCCCGCCGCCGCTTTGGCGAAGCCGCGCGACACACCCAGCAGCGCCGTCTTCGACATGCCGTAGTGGATCATCTCGGCGGGGATCACGACGGCCGAGTCGCTCGCGATGTTGAGCACGCGGCCCCAACCCTGCTCGGTCATCGCGGGCAGCGTCAGGCGCGTCAGCCGCACAGCCGCGAGCACGTTGACCTCGAAGTAGCGCCGCCACTCGTCGTCGGTGATCTCCAGCGGCTCCTGCGCGCCGAAGATGCCGAGGTTGTTCACGAGGACGTCGACGCGCCCCGCACTGTCGAGGACCTGGCGCGCGCCTTCGTCGGTGGTCACGTCGCCGGCCCCGGCCACGAACTCGCCGTCCGGCACCTGGCTCTCGAGCTCCCCGATCGCCTGCGCGACGCCCGCGTCGCCGCGCCCGTTCACCACCACGCGCGCACCCGCCTTCGCGAGCCCCGCGGCGATCGCCGCGCCGATCCCCTGCGTGGACCCGGTGACGAGCGCCGTCCTGCCGTCGAGGTCGAGCTTCATGGTTTCCCTTCCGGTGCCGATGATCTTGGTGTGCCATCATCCCGCGCCGGGCTCACGCCCGCTGAGCGTCGCTCGGCGTGACGCTCACACCAGCGGCACGTCGACGAGGTGCCCGACGTCCTGCGCCGCCGTTATCCGGAAGCCGCCGTCTTGGCCGCGTTCCCAGGCGCTGATCGACGCGTTGGGGATGTCGGTGCGGGCGGCCGCGGCCAGGAGGTCCGGCTCGGGCACGCCTTCCAGCACGTAGCGCAGCGCGAACACCGTCACCTCGTGCGCCACGAACAGCACGCGCAGGCCCGGCGTCTCGGCGCTCAGGTCCGCGAGCAGCGAGCGAAGGCGCAGCACGACGTCGGCCCAGGACTCGCCGCCGGGTGGGCGGTAGTAGAACTTGCCGAGGCGCTGTTTGCGGCGCAGTTCGTCCGGCCAGCGTTCGGCGACGCCGCGACTGGTGAGCATGTCGAGGACGCCCAGTTCGCGGTCGCGCAGGCGCTCGTCGGCACGCAGGCCGCCGGGGACCTCCACGCCTCGGGCGGCGGCCACGTCGAGGGCGACGCGGGCCGTGTCCACGGCGCGCCGGTAGGGCGAGGCCACCACGAGCTGCGGCGGCTCACCCGCGAGCCACTCCCCCGCCGCCTGCGCCTGGCGCAGGCCCAGCTCGCTCAGCGGCACGTCGGCGTCGCGCTCGGCGATGTCGATGACCTCGCGGCCCGCGGCCTCGGCGGCCTCGCGCGCGACGTTGCCGGTGCTCTGCCCGTGGCGCAGCAGGCCGACCCAGTCCAGTCGTGTCGTCACACGTCCTCAGTACCCCGGACGGACGCGTCGTCACACCCTCACAGCAACGACCGCATCCGGATCACCGCGCCCTCCGCCTCCGCGGGCGAGTGCCGTCCCAGGCCGCACGACGTGGCGACGTCCACCGGCGGCCCAGTGCCGTCTCGACGTGGTCGCGCACCGTCAGCTGGGCCCGCTCGTCCTGCCGCTCGTGGGCGATCCCCGCGACGACGACGGCGATCCCGGCCGCAGGGCGGCGCAGCCGCGCGTAGAACGCGGCGGAGGTCGGCGGCGGCTCATCACCGCCGAACATCGGCAGGTGCACGAAGTCCAGCGGACGGCCGGCGGGCCGGCGCCGCACCACCGCGTTGGCGAGAGCCACCATCGGCGCGGCAGAGCGAGGCTGTCGCAGCGCGCGGTGGCCGAGGTCGCCGAAGCACAGGTGCACGCCGAACCGCGTGCCCTCCGGCGCCCGGGCCGCCTGGCGGGTCACCAGGAACGCCATCAGCCCGGCGACCAGCCGGCGCAGTGGCGGGGGCGCGGTCGAGGTACCCCGGCACGCCCACCTGCAACGGCTCCTCCGCCGTCGCGGGCGTGCCGGAAGCACGCAACAGCTCGAATTCCGCCAGCGCGTCGTCCGCGATGTGCAACGGAATCTGCCCGGGCTCGAGCCGCCGGGCCACGAGGCGGTCGGTGTCGTCGTAGCCGGTCCAGTCGCCGTCCTTGACCACCCGCACTGCGCCGGAACTCTTGAGCTCCTTGACCACGGGCACGAACCACTGCAGGCGCTTGCCCGTCTCACCGCCGCTGATCCGGCGCAGCTGCCCCGCGAGCTCGCCGCGCTGCCACCGAAACGCCTCTTGCGCGTCCGCGAACCGCGGCAGCACCCCCACGAAGTGCAATCGACGATCCATGATCACCGGACGTTACGCACGCACCACATCCTCGCGTTCCCGCACCTAACGAGATGTGTCCGGAAGGCCACACACCGTGTCAGGGCCCGGCGGTCAGAGGTCCTTGCGGTAGACGAGGAAATCGCAGGGCGTCGCCAGCAGCGGCGCGAGGTGCGGGTAGGCCTCCTCGATCGTCGACTTCTCCTCGAGGCGGTAGCCCAGCCGCGTGTACCAGGCGGCGAGGAACTCCTTCGACGGGTGCGTGAACGACCGCGGCACCAGCAGCTCGAGCTGCATCCGCCGCCGGCCCAGCGCACGGCAGCGATCCTCGGCGAACCGCACCAGTTCACGCCCGATGCCCGCGCCCTGCAGCTGCGGCGCGGCGGCCAGCAGGCCGAACTCGCCCACGCCGTCGGCAACCGTCCGCACGCGCACGCAGCCGACCACGCGGCCCGCCTGGCGCGCCACGGCGATCTCGCCGGCCGCGACGAGCCCCGCCACCTCGGCCGCGCTCGTCCGGTCCGCGTCGCCCGCCCACAGACCGGCCTCGGCGGTCGCGTAGACGGCGTTCACCAGGGCGGCCACCTCGGCCGCCGGCACCTCGTCGGCCGCGGCGGACCGCGGCAGCATCTCGACCTCGACTGCGTCCAGGGCGCACCTCCTCGTGGGCCGCCCAGTCTACGAACCGATCAACGCCCGGTCGCACCGTCGATCAGTTCCCTCGGCGCCCGGTCTGGCCACCTCATCGCCGATCCGGCACGAAACCTTGCCGTTCCGGCAACGCGGAGAACCGCGCTACGAAGTCGTCGCCGCGGAATCGGCCTCGACCGGCCGCGCCTCGCCGAAGCCGCCGTAACGGCCGGCCTTCGCGCGCTTGCGCACCTCGTCGAAGTGCCGGTGCACGGCCTCCGCCGCGGCGTCGCCGTCGCGCGAGACCAGGGCGTCGACGATCACCTGGTGCCGCTTCGCCGTGCTCGCCGCCGAGGACACCGGCCCGCCGAGCTCGCCCTCGGCCGCGCGGTAGACGTCCCAGAACAGCCCCGTGAGCTCGCGCGCCAGGTCGAAGCCCGCTTCCGCGCAGATGAGGTCGTGGAACTCCCGGTCGGCGACCGCGGCATCCGGCCCCTTGCGGCGCATCCGCGCGACGCAGACCTCCAGTTCGGCGATCAGCTCGGGGCGGTGCTCCGACGCGACCCGCCGGGTCAGCTCCGTCTCGATCATCTCGCGGACCTCGAGCAGGTCGCGCAGGCGCCCGGCGTGTCTGGCGCCGCGGGTGCGCGTGCGGAACAGCAGCCACGTCTGCAGGGCCTCGGAGCCGGCCGAGCCGACGAAGGTGCCGTAGCCGTGGCGGATCTCGACGATGCCGAGCGCCTGCAGTGCCTTGATCGCCTCCCGGATCGAGTTGCGGCTCACCCCGATGTCTTCCATCAGGCTGAGTTCCGTGGGCATCGGCGCGCCCGGCGGGAGGTCGCGGTCGATGATCAGGTCGATGATCCGTTTGGTGATCTCTTCACTGCGTTGCGGGCGCGCCAAAACAGTCTCCCCGGATGTTTCTTTCGTTCGCTGGCACGTCGCCATCGGAGGACATCCTACGTCATACCTCGTCGAATCCCCGGCAGATCCCGGCCCGGTGGCGAAATCGCGCCGTCCCCTTGACCGGTACCCGGTGGAGTTCTAGGGTTCGGCGAAGTCATAGGACGTCCCACGTCCTACTTCTCATGACTTCTGGTGGGCGAAACACACAGTCAGGAGACATCGATGTCCCGAACCGCCATGGGGTCCGGCCCCACGTTCGACCGGCGCACGCTGCTGCGCTACGCGGGCCTCGTGGGCGCCACCGCCGCCTTCTCCTCGACGCTGGCCGCGTGCGGCGGCCCCGCGTCGACGAACAAGACGGGCAGCTCCACCGACTCCCTCACCGCAGTGATCGGCTACGGCAACAACCAGTCCTGGGACCCGTTGCAGACCGCCTCGGCGTTCTCCATGGCCGCCATCCTGCACAGCTACGAATCGCTCGTCGAAGGCGACCCCGTCACGCGCGCCCCGTTCCCCGGCCTGGCGAAGGCACTGCCGGCCGACGTGAGCGGCACCAGCATCAAGTTCGAGCTGCGAGACGGTGCCAAGTGGCACGACGGGCAGCCCGTGACCGCCGACGACGTGGTGTTCACCTACGCCCGCGCCCTGGACGCGAAGGAGAACGTGCTGATCCACAGCTTCTTCGCCCAGTGGCTGAAAGAAGTCAGGAAGGTCGACGACCACACCGTCGAGTTCGTGCTGAAGTTCCCCTTCCCGTACGCGCTGCAGCGGATCCAGATCTGCAAGATCCTCCCGAAGCACGTGTACGAGAACAACTGGCCGCTCGCCGTCGGCGGCAAGGTCGTGGGTTCCGGCCCGTACAAGGTCACCGAGCAGGCGCCGCTGTCGCACACCTCGTTCGAGAAGTTCGCCGACTACAACGGCCCCCGCCCCGCCGCGTATCAGAAGATGCTGTGGAAGTCCATTGTGGACTCCGCCCCGCGCGTGGCTGCGATCTCCGGCGCGAAGCCCGACGCGCAGATCGTGGAGAACATCCCCGCCGCCAACGCCGACCAGCTGCGCAAGGCCGGGCGCACCGTCGAGTTCGCCGACGGCGGCAACAACCTGTACCTGATGTTCAACACCGCCCACGCACCCTTCGGCGACAAGCGCGTGCGCCAGGCGCTGCACTACGCCATCGACAAGAAGAAGATGATCGACATCGGCCTGCGCGGCACCGGTACCGCGGGCACGTCGTTCATCAACCCGAAGCTGCCGCAGTCGCAGCCGGCGTCGCAGAGCTTCGCCTACGACCCGGCGAAGGCCAAGCAGCTGCTGGCCGAGGCCGGCGTCGGCAACCTGAAGATCTCCTTGTCCACCACCAACACCTCGCTCGTGCTCGACTGCGTGAAGGTGATCAAGGAGGGCTGGGACGCGATCGGCGTCGAGACCACTTTGGACTCCCAGGACACCAAGGCGCTGTTCTCCAAGCTGGACAACGGCAACGACTTCCAGGTCGTGTCCACCACGAACAACCCGATGCAGTTCGGCAACGACCCCGACCTGCTCATCCGCTACTACTACGACGCGCAGTCGCTGATGATGACGAAGTACGCGCGCTGGAACAACGCCGACACCGAGGCCCTGCTCGGGCTGCAGGACCAGGCGGCCGCGGAGCCGGACGAGACCAAGCGCAACGGGCTGTACAAGCAGCTGCTGGACCTGATCTCCGAGCAGGCCGTGATCTACCCGATCGTGTTCACCCAGCTCGGCACGGCGTGGGACCCGACGGCGATCACCGGCGTGCGCGCGCAGGGCTACCCCGGCATCTACCTCAACCAGGCCAAGCCGGTCTGACGCGGGAGGACCACCCACCGTGATCGTCGTCGTGCGGATGCTGGCCTCTCGCATCCTCGCCCTGATCCCGCTGCTGCTCGGCGTGATCCTGTTCGTGTTCATCGTGATGCAGTTCTCCCCCGTGGACCCGGCGCTCGCCGCCTTCAACGGGGCGAACGCGACCGAGGCGCAGCTCGACCAGTTCCGCCAGGCCAACGGGCTGCTCGATCCCCTGCCCCTGCAGTACGTGCACTTCGTGTGGCACCTGCTGCAAGGCGACTTCGGCACCAGTGTGATCACCAAGGAGCCGGTGGGCCAGACCATCGCCACCGCGCTCCCGCTCACCGTGCAGCTCACGCTGCTCGGACTGCTGATCGCGCTCGTGCTCTCGGTCGTGCTCGGCGTGACGTCGGCGCTGTTCCGCGGCCGCTGGCCCGACCACCTGATCCGGGTGGTCACGCTGGCGGGCGTCGCGGCACCGGCGTTCTGGATCGCGTTGCTGCTCGTGCAGTGGCTCGCCGTGGGCAAGGGCCTGTTCCCCACCAGCGGTTACGTGAGCCCGGCCGACTCGGTCTCGGGCTGGCTCAACTCGCTCACGCTGCCGGCGATCTCGCTGTCGCTGCCGGTCGCCGCGCAGCTCACGCGCGTGATCCGCACGTCGATGGTCGAGGAGCTGGACAAGGACTACGTGCGCACGGCCCGCGGCGGCGGCCTGCCGCCCGTGGTCGTGGTGGGCCGCAACGTGCTGCGCAACGCGCTGGTCAACCCGCTCACCGTGCTCGGCCTGCGCGTCGGCTACCTGCTCGGCGGCGCGGTGGTGATCGAGACGATGTTCGCGCTGCCCGGCATGGGCCAGAACATGATCCAGGCCGTGCAGGACGGCGACACGGCGAAGGTCCAGGGCTTCGTGATCACCATCGCCGTGGGCTTCGTGCTCGTGAACCTCATCGTCGACGTGCTCTACCTCATCGCCAACCCGAGACTGCGGAGCCACGCCTGATGCGCCCCGTCCTGCACGCGAACCTCACCGACCGGCTCTCGCGGCCCGGGGTGCGGTTCCGGAAACTCCCGCCCACGTCGTGGCTCGCGCTCGGCCTTCTCGTGGTGCTCGCGCTCGTCGCGATCTTCGGCACGCTGCTGGCCACGCACAATCCCGACGCACTCAGCACCGACACCGGCGGCCCGAGCGCCGAGCACTGGTTCGGCACCGACCAGTCGGGCCGCGACATCTTCTCGCGGCTGGTGGCCGGCACGCGCTGGTCGCTCGCGATCGGCCTCGGCGCCACGGTGCTCGCGCTCATCGCGGGCGTGGTGATCGGCTCGTTCGCCGCGACGTCCGGGCGCAGGACCGACGCCGTGGTGATGCGCGTGATGGACGTGATCATGGCGTTCCCCGGCATCGCGCTCGCCGCGGTGCTGGTGGCGGTGTTCGGCCGCGGCATCCTCGTGCTGATCCTCGCGATCGGGTTCCTCAACATGGCCCCGGTCGCGCGGATGGTGCGGGCCAACGTGCTGGCGCAGTACGGCGAGGACTACGTGGACGCCGAGCGCGTGATCGGCGCGAAACGGCTGTTCATCCTCGCCAGGCACGTCGCGGTCAACTGCGCGGCGCCGATCCTCGTGTACTGCACGGTGACGGTGGCCGACGCGATCGTGTTCGAGGCGTCGCTGTCGTTCATCGGCGCGGGCATCCAGCCGCCGAACCCGTCGTGGGGCTCAGTGCTCTCGGACGGCAAGGACCTCGTGCTGACGGGCGGCTGGTGGGCCACGTTGTTCCCCGGCCTGCTGATCCTGATCACGGTGCTGGCGCTCAACATCCTGTCCGAAGGCATCTCCGACGTGTGGGCCGCGCCTTCGGCCCGCAACGCGAAGGCCGGCGAGGTCGCCAAGAAGATCGAGGCGGAGAAGGCCGCGGAGAACACCGCGCCGGTGCTCCCGCTCGCGGGCCTGCTCGAGGCCGGGGAGCGACTGGCGGCGAAGGCACGTGATCTCACCGGGCGCAGGCCCGTGCTGGAGGTGAAGGACCTCGCGATCAGCTTCCCCGACCGGCACAACGGCGTGAACGTGGTCGACGGCGTGTCCTTCACCGTGCGTTCCGGCGAGGTGCTGGGGCTGATCGGCGAGTCGGGCTGCGGCAAGTCGCTCACCGCGCTGTCGATCATGGGCCTGCAGCCGGCGGGCGCGCGGCTCTCAGGCGAAGTCCTGTTCGAGGGCGAGGACCTGCTCACCATGAAGGCGGGCCCGCGCCGGCGCCACCTCGGCCACGACATCTCGATGATCTACCAGGACGCGCTGAGCTCCCTGAACCCGGCGATGACGATCCGCGCGCAGCTCAAGCAGTTCACCCGCCGTGGCGGCACGTGCACGCCGCAGGAGCTGCTGGAGCTGGTGAACCTGGATCCCGGCCGCACGCTGCGGTCCTACCCGCACGAGCTGTCTGGCGGGCAACGCCAGCGGGTGCTGATCGCCATGGCCCTGTCGCGCAGCCCCCAGCTGATCGTGGCCGACGAGCCGACCACGGCGCTCGACGTGACCGTGCAGGCGCAGATCATCAAGCTGTTGCTGCGCCTGCAGGAAGAGCTCGGCTTCGCGCTCATCCTGGTGTCGCACGACCTGGCGCTGGTCTCCGACGTCGCCGACCGCGTGGTCGTGATGTACGGCGGGCAGGTGGCCGAGACGGGCGCCACGGCCGACGTCGTGGGCTCGCCGCGGCACCACTACACGCGCGGGCTGCTGTCGGCCGTGCTGTCGCTGGAGGAGAACGAGGCCACGCTCACCCAGATCAAGGGCGTCGTGCCCGCCCCGGCGGACTTCCCGCCCGGGTGCCGGTTCGCCGACCGCTGCCCGGCCGCGCGCGGCCACTGCTTCGAGGTGGCCCCCGAGCCCGAGGGGAACGGCCACCTCGTCGCCTGCCACTACCCCGCCGAACGCACGACCCCGGCCGTCGTGGAAGGAGCGCAGGTATGACGCTGGTCGAAGTCGACGGCGTGCACGTGGTGCACCGCGTCCGCGCGGCGAGCCTGTTCGGGCGCGACAACGTCTACGCGCTCACCGACGCGAACCTGGAGATCGCCGCGGGCGAGACGGTGGGCGTGGTCGGCGAGTCCGGCTGCGGCAAGTCCACGCTCGCCAAGGTGCTCGTCGGGCTGCAGAAACCGACACACGGCACCGTCCGCTACGGCGGCAAACCGCTGTCGGGGATGCGCCCGGCCGAGCTCGGCCGGCAGGTCGGATTGGTCTTCCAGGACCCGGCCACAGCGCTCAACCGGCGCTTGCCCGTCGCGAAGATCCTGCGCGACCCGCTCGACGTGCACCACGTGGGCACGCCCGCCGAACGCGCCGAGCGCGTACGGGAGCTGATGGGCCTGGTCGGGCTGCCGAGCAGCGTCGCGGACGCGTTGCCGGCGCAGCTTTCGGGCGGCCAACGCCAGCGCGTGGCCATCGCGCGGGCGCTGGCCCTGCGGCCGGCGCTGCTCGTGGCCGACGAACCGACGTCCGCGCTCGACGTGTCGGTGCGCGCGCAGATCCTCAACCTCCTCATCGAACTGCGCGAGAAGCTCGGTCTCGCCATGGTTTTCGTGTCGCACGACATCCAGACCGTGCGGCGCATGAGCGACCGGATCGTGACGATGTACCTCGGGCGGATCGTCGAAGAAGCGGCCGCCGAGGACCTGCCGGGCGACGCGCGGCACCCGTACACCCGGGCGCTGTTCTCGGCGACGCCGAGCCTGCTGCACCCGGTCGAACCGATCGTCCTCAGTGGACCCGTGCCGTCGGCGACCGCGCCGCCGAGCGGCTGCGCGTTCCACACCCGCTGCCCTAAGGCCACCGACGTGTGCGCGCTCGCCCTGCCGCCGCTCACCGAGGCCGCGGGGCACAGCTACCGCTGTATCCACCCAGAGATCACCACCGGAGTGAACGCCTCATGACCGCGACGAAGTTCGCCGGCATCATCCCCCCGCTGTGCACGCCCTTCAACGACGACTTCACCGTGGACACCGAGTCGCTGCGGCGCCACGTCGAGTTCCAGCTCGACGCCGGCGTCCACGGCATCTTCGTGCTCGGCTCGTCGAGCGAAGTCGCCTTCCTGCCCGACGCGCAGCGCCGCGTGACGATCGAGACGGCCGTGGACCAGGTCGCCGGCCGCGTGCCGGTGCTGGCCGGCTGTATCGACATGACGACCTTGCGCGTGGCCGAACACGTGAAGACCGCCGAGGAGGCGGGCGCCGACGCCATCGTGGTCACCGCGCCGTATTACACGCGCACGCACGTGGCCGAGATCGACCGCCACTTCCGGCTCCTGCACGAGAAGACGGCGCTGCCGATCTTCGCCTACGACATCCCCGTGGCCGTGCACACGAAACTCGACCGCGAGCTCGTGCTGAGCCTCGCGGCCGACGGCGTGATCGCCGGTCTGAAGGACTCCAGCGGCGACGAGGCCGGCTTCCGCTTCGTGCTCAAGGAGCGCCGCGAACGCGGCCTCGACACCTTCGCCGTGTTCACCGGCTCGGAGCTGCTCGTGGACTCCGCGCTCGCGCTGGGCGCGGACGGCGCGGTGCCCGGGCTCGGCAACGTCGACCCGGTCGGCTACGTGCTGATCTACGACCACGTCCGCTCCGGCAACCCCCACGCGGCGCGGCGCGAGCAGGACCGCTTGCTCTCGTTGTTCACCATCACCGACGTCGCGCCGCCGAGCCGGATGGGGCGCGGCTCGGCGGCACTGGGTGCGTTCAAGGCGTCGATGAAGATGCGCGGGTTCATCGACAACGCCGTGATGGCGCCGCCGCAGCTGCCGCTCAACGGCGACGAACTGCTGCGCATCAAGGAGAAGCTGGCCGAAGCGGGGCTGCTCTAGATGGACCGCGTCTACTACGGCGGCGACTACAACCCGGAGCACTGGTCCCCCGAAGTGTGGGACGAGGACCTGTCGCTCATGGCCGAGGCGTCCGTCTCGATGGTCACGGTCGGGATCTTCTCGTGGGCGCAGGTGGAACCGCGGCCGGGCGAGTACGACTTCGGCTGGTTCGACACGGTGCTGGACAAGCTCGCGGCGGGTGGCGTGGACGCGTGCCTGGCCACCATGACGGCGTCACCGCCGCCGTGGCTCTCCCACCGGTATCCCGAAATCCTGCCCGTGCGCGTGGACGGGACGCGGCTTTCGGCGGGGGCGCGGCAGCAGTTCTGCCCGTCGAGCCCGGTGTACCGCGAACACGCGGCGCGGCTGGTGGAGCGGGTGGCCACGCGGTACGCCGGGCACCCGGCGCTGAAGATGTGGCACATCGGCAACGAGTTCGGCTGCCACATCCGCGCGTGCTACTGCGAGGTCTCGGCCGCCGCGTTCCGCGACTGGCTGCGCGAGCGGTACCAGAGCGTCGAGGCGCTCAACGCGGCCTGGAGCACCACGTTCTGGTCGCAGCGGTACGACGACTGGGCCGAGATCGAGCCGCCGCGCGTGGCGCCGACGTTCCCGAACCCCGCGCAGCAGCTGGACTACCACCGCTTCTCCTCCGACGCGTCGCTCGGCTGCTACCTCACCGAGCGCGAGGTGCTCTCGCGGGTGACGCCGGACGTGCCGGTGACGACGAACTTCGTCGGTCTGGTGCAGAAAGCGCTCGACTGGCATTCCTGGACGCCGCACGAGGACGTGGTGAGCCTCGACTCCTATCCCGACCCCTACGATCCGCGCGGGCACGTCGAAGCGGCGTTCGCGTACGACCTCGTGCGGTCCACCAAGGACGGACAGCCGTGGCTGCTGCTGGAGCAGGCGCCGAGCGCGGTGAACTGGCGCACGCGCAACGGCCCCAAGCCACCGGGCTCGATGCGGCTGGGCAGCTGGCAGGCCGTGGCCCGTGGCGCCGACGCCGTGCTGTTCTTCCAGTGGCGCCAGACAGCCGGCGGCGCCGAGAAGTTCCATTCCGCGATGGTGCCGCAGGGCGGGCGGGACACGCGCACGTACCGCGAGGTGGCCGACCTCGGCCGTGAACTGGCGTCGGTGCCGCAGCTCGCGGGCAGCCGGGTGAGGGCCGAAGTCGCGATCCTGCACGACTGGAACAGCTGGTGGGCCCTCGAGCTCGACTCGCACCCGTCGGACGACCTGCGACAGCTCGACGCGCACCTGGCCCACTACGCACCGCTCTTCGACGCCAACGTGACGTGTGACGTCGTGCGCCCGACCCGGGAACTGTCCGGGTACAAGCTCGTGGTGGTGCCGAACCTGTACCTGATGGACGCCGGCGTCGCGGAGAACCTTCGGTCCTATGTGGCCGGTGGCGGGCACCTGGTGGTGTCGTTCTTCTCCGGCATCGTCGACGAGAACGACCGCGCGTACCTGGGCGGGTACCCGGCGCCGTTGCGGGACGTGCTGGGCCTGAGGGTCGACGAGTTCTGGCCGCTGCCCGAGGGCGGCTCGATCGGGCTCTCGCTCGGCTGCGCTTCCCGCGAGAAGGCTTCCGCCACCATCTGGTCGGAGTGGGTGGAGACCGAGGGCGCGGCCGTGGTCGCGACCTTCGGCTCGGGGGAGCTCCCCGGCCGCCCGGCCGTGACGCGGAACTCCTTCGGCGAAGGGGTCGCCTGGTACCTCGCGACCCGGCCCGACGCGGCCACGATGAGCGCGTTGTTCGACCGGATCACCGCCGCGGCCGGGGTTGCGCCCGTGCTGCCCGGCCTGCCCGAGGGCGTGCAGGCCGTGGTCCGGCACGGTGCCGACGGCCAGTACCTGTTCCTGCTCAACCACGGCGCCGAGGCGGTCACGGTCACGCTGCCCTCGCCCGCGCCCGATCTGCTCACCGATCCCGGCCACCCGACGGAAGCGGTGCTCCTGGCCCCGCGTGGGGTGGCCGTTCTACTGGGGAGTTTCACTTAGCCGAAGGGAAGAACGGGACATGAGACCGATCATCCGCTGGGCACTCGCGTTCGCGGTGCTGGTGTCCGGCGTGTTCGTACCGGCAGCCGTACAGGCGGCGCCGGCGCCGGTTCCGCAGTTCGACCAGCAGGTACTCTTCAACCCGCACCAGGAGACGGGCTACGCCTGTTTCCGCATCTCCGCCACCGTCCGCAGCACGCACGGCACCCTGCTCGCCTTCGCCGAGGGCCGGCGCGACAATTGCGGCGACACCGGCGACATCGACCTCGTGCTCAAGCGTTCCACCGACGGCGGGCAGACGTGGTCACCGCTGCAGGTCGTGAACCCCGGCGGCGGCGACACGCACGGCAACCCGATGCCTATTGTGGACAGTCGGACGGGACGGATCGTGCTGGTCACCACGTACAACAAGGGCCGCGACGACGACAAGGCCTGCGACGTGCCGTGTCCGCGGACGCCGCACTCGCAGTACAGCGACGACGACGGCCTGACGTGGTCGGCGCCGGTGGACATCAGCGCGCAAGCGAAGCTGCCGGCGTGGGACTCGTGGTACGCCTCGGGTCCGGTGCACGGCATCCAGCTCACGAAGGGCCGCCACGCGGGCAGGCTGGTGTTCGGCGTGAACGCGGAACGCAGCGACGGCACCAATTCCATCGAAAACTACGCCGCCCTGATCTACAGCGACGACTCCGGGCGCAGCTGGCACGTCGGCGCCGTCGACAGCTACGCGCACCCGGTGGGCGCCACGTATGCGCAAAAGCCTTCGGAGGTCAGCGTCGTCGAGCTGCCGGACGGCACGATCTACGCCGGCGGCCGCGAGCAGGGCGGCACCGACGTCGGCAACCGCGACTACGCGCTGAGCCGCGACGGCGGCCAGACGTTCAGCAAGCGCTTCACCACCATCCCCGACCTGGTGACGCCAATGGTGCAGGGTTCCCTGCTTCGCCTGCAGCGTCCGGGCGGGGAGCGGATCCTGTTCGCCTCGCCGTCGGACACCGACCGGCGGCGCTGGATGATGATCCGCTCGTCCTACGACAACGGCCGCACGTGGGAGGACGCGGAGCAGGGCACCCGGGTGACCGGCGACTGGTCCGGCTACTCCGACCTCGTTCAGCTGAGCGGCCCGGCCGACCGCGACGCGAAGATCGGCCTGATGTACGAGGGCGGCGCGGTCGACGCCCGCGACGAGATCCGCTTCGCGCGCTTCGACGAGAACTACCTGGGGTGGCAGCGTCCCGCCGGCCCGACGACCCCGGACGTCTCCCGGCCGGGCGCCGTCGCCTACGTGCTCGGCGGCGCCGCGGTGTCCCACGGCGCGCTGCAGCTCGACGGCGTCGACGACTTCGTGCGGGTGCCGTTCTCGCCCGCGCAGCTGCCAGGGTCTGGTGATTTCACCTTCACGACGTCGTTCAACTACGGCGCTTCGAAGGACCCGCAGGCGTTGCTGTGGCTCGGCGGCATGGGCACCACGGCACCGCAGCTGTGGCTGCGCGGTGAACCCGCGTCGCACCGGCTCATCGCCATGATGACCACCGCGGCGGGCAGCAAGTCGGTGACCACCACCCAGGCTTACGACGACCGGCAGTGGCACCACATCGCGCTCGAACGCACCGGCGGCCGGCTCGAGATCTGGGTCGACGGCGTGCTCGCCGCGTCCGGCCCGGACTCGCCCGGTTCGGTCAGCGAGACCGTCTCGTTCCAGCTCCAGCTGGGCGAACGCCTCGACGGCGCCATGCACTTCGCCGGCTCCCTCGACGACGCGCGGCTTTACCGCCGGGCGCTGCCGGAGTCCGAAGTGGACGCTGTCGCGGCGGGCCGGACGGTGTGGCCGGGTCCGGTGGTGCAGCTGCCGTTCGACCGGGTGCGCTGAGTTTGTTCTCTCGGTTGAAGGGCACCTCGACGGACTTCTCTCAAAGTGCCCTTCAACCGTGCAGCACCAGGTAGGGCGCCACGGCCACCAACGCGACCACGAGCGCGATCCGCAGCCGTATCGTCGGCAACGCGTGCGCGATCTTCCAGCCGATGACCACCCCCGCCAGCTCCGGCACCCCGACGACGGCCGCCAGCCGCCAGTCGATGGAGCCGTGGAGGAGATACCCGGCCGCCCCGGCCGTCGCGATCACCACCGACTGCACCTGTGCCGCCGCGAGCGCCTCTAGCATCGGCAACCCCACCACCACGAGCACCGGCACGGTCAGCATCGGCCCACCCACCCCCACCAGCCCCGCCGCGACCGCCACCCCGGCCCCGATCGCGAGGATCGAGCCCGTCGCCGGCTCCCGCCCCACCACCGGCCGCCGCAACACCACCAACGCCGCCACCACGACGGCGAACACCCCGAGCACCACCCCGAACCACCGCGCGGACACCAGCGAATTCAGCAAAACCCCGACCGGCGTCCCCACGACCGCGACCCCCGCCAGCAGCCCGGCGACCCTCCTCGTATGCCGCTCCCGCAACTGCCCGGACCGCACATACGCCGCACTCCCGGCCACCCCCGTCGCCACATGCGTGACGATCGCCGTCCCCGCCACCTGCGCCGGCGCGAGCGGCGTCAACAGGAACAACGCGATCGTCGGCAGGACACCCCCGGGTCCGATCGCCGTGATGCCGATCCCGCCCACCAGGCCGAAAAGTGCGAGCAGAACATCGATGGTCACGCTCGTCATGTCTGCCTCCCGGCCTGGACCATGCCCCACGACGCCTGCGTCCGGGGCGCCGGCCGCACCCCACCACTCGCCGCCTCGGGGCTCGCGGCCAGTCGCGGCGAGCCGGGCCGAGCCGCGAAACGAAGCCCCGCGCGGCAGCCGATCGCCACGCTCGTCATGCCGGGCCTCGGTGCAGCGTCGCGCGCAAAGTGAGCCGGTCCGCGCGGATGTGGAGGGTTTCGGCGTCCACGGGGCGGCCGTCGTCGAGGTGTGTCAGGCGGTCGAGGGCGAAGACGGCCGTGCCGGGCGCGATGCCCAGCAACGCGGCGGTGTCTGGGCCGGCGGTCACGGCGTGGACCACGACGTCGGCCCGGCCGAGGCGGCGGCCGCTGGTTTCTTCGATGAGGGCGAACAGGTCGCGGCCCGCGAGGTCGTGGTCGAGCAGCGGGACGCCGATGTCGGCGGTCAGGTACGTGGTGTCCAGCGAGAGCGGCACTCCGCCGAGGCGGCGCAGGCGTTCCAGGTGGACGGCGGGCGCGCCGGGAATCAGCCCGAGCCGTTCGGCGATCGCCGGTGGGGGCGTGACGATGCCGACGGAACGGACCTCGTTCACGACGTCGCCGTAGCCGTCGAGGGCCTCGGCGAGGCCGGCGAGCCGGTCGAGGCCGTGGCCGTACTTCGGGTGCACCACGAGCGTTCCGACGCCCTGGCGCCGCTCCACGAGGCCTTCGGCGCGAAGCAGGCCGAGGGCCTCGCGCACGGCGTTGCGCGTGGCGCCGAGCTGGGTGCCGAGGGTGTGCTCGTCGGGCAGCGGGCCGTCGTCGAAGGCGCCCGCGGTGATGCGCTGGCGCAGGACGTCGGCGACCTGCCGGGCCCGCTCGCCCCGGGGCCGGGGCGACGAAGTTTCCACCTGCGCGACCGTACCCGGATCCGCATTACGCCAGGGTTACGCCACCTGCCGTGACCTGCGTAAACCCGGTGACCAGCGTCAAAGGCCCCGACTCGCCGGGTTCCGCCACCGCCGCCGGATCGCAACTCGGCGGGCCTTGCGAAAAAGATCTATCTGTGCTATTCTTGTACGATTGCGGGCTAGGGTCGTCCTTGTGATCGAACCCAGCTTCACGGCCCTCACCGCGGCCGCCGCTCGCGCCGCGCACCTCATCGTCGACGCCGAGCCCAGGATCTTCACCGACGAGCTCGCCGCACCCCTGCTCGGCGACTACGGCGACCAACTCCTCGCCTACCACCGCGACAACCGCGAAGACCCGATCCTCGCCGGCGGTCGCACCCAGGTGCTCTGCCGCAGCCGCTACGCCGAAGCACAGCGCGCGACCCAGAGCGTGGTCCTCGGCGCCGGCCTCGACACCTCCGCCTACCGCGCGCCGCACACCTACGTGTTCGAAGTGGACCTCCCGCAGACGCAGGAGTGGAAGCGCGCGCAGCTGACGAACGCGGACCTTCCCGACCCCGCGAACCGCACCTTCGTCCCACTGGACCTGGCGACCGGCGACCTCGTCGAAGCCCTCGTCAAGCACGGCTTCGACCTCGCCCGCCCGACGCTCGTCAGCTGGCTCGGCGTCACGATGTACCTCACCGAAGCCGCCATCACCCGCACGCTGCGCGCCGTCGCCGGCCTCGCGCCGGGCACGCAGCTCGTCGCCGACTACGTGCTCCCCGCACAGCTGCGGGACGACGCCGGCACGCACTACGCCGACGCCGTCTCCCAGGTCGCCGAGCGAGCCGGCGAACCCTGGCGCAGCTGCTTCTCCCCCGACGAGCTCACGGACCTGCTGCGGGACAACGGCTTCGGCACCGTCCGGCACGTCCACCAGCGCGACCACGACGTGTGGCCGCGCCCCGACGCCCTGCGTCCCGCGGAGCTGTTCGTGCTCGCCCACGCGACCGTCTAGCCGGACCTCAGCCGCAGATGCTGCCCAGGCTCGCGGTCCAGCCCCACCACATGCCGTACTCGGCGAGGTTGCCGGCGTCGTTGAGGTGGATGTTGTCCGAGGTCCACGGGCTGGGGTTGGGCAGGTTCGCCGAACCGGACGGCGGGATGTACTGGCGCAGGTCCACGAGCGCCGTGCCCTTCGCGACCGCCGTCTGGTAGATCACCGACGCGTACTGGTCCCAGGTGTACTTCTGGGTGTTGCCGCCGTACGGGTTCGGCGTCCACTTGAGCTGGGCGTAGATCGACATGAGGATGTCGACGCCCGGCCGCGCGGCGCGGATGCCGTCGATGACGTTGTTCAGGTCGGTCTGGAACTTGGCCGGGTCGTTCTGGGCCCACAGGTCGTTGCCGCCGAGGTCCACGAGGACCAGGTCCGGCTGCTTGGCCTGCATGTCGGCGATCGCGCCGGTGGTGCCCGCCCAGCGGCCGCCTGGCAGGTAGTCGGCCGCGAGCGCGCCGTTGTGCGAGTAGTTCTGGACGTTGGTCTGCCACTGCGAGTGGACGTCGTTGGCCAGCTTGGTGGTCCAGCCGTAGGTGGTGGGGAACCAGGTGTCCGTGGTGGACTGGTAGCCGGTGGTGCCGTAACCCGTGTCGGCCGAGGTGCCGACGATGGCGATGTTGTCCTTGCGGGTGCACCAGGTGCTTTCCTGGGCGGCGTCGGCGGAGGTGACCACCGTGGACATGCCGATACCGAGGCCGATCAGGGTGAGCACTGCGCCGAGTCTGGCGAAGGTGGCTTTGCGCATCTTCGAGGGGACCTTTCAGGGGAACGGGAGCGTCTGCGCCTGAATCGCTCCACACCGGACAGTTGTTACCCGATCCGGTGAGGTTCGGCTGCGGTCCGCGATCGTTCGGGCAGCCGCTGTGCCCGCGCGTTACCCGAACGAAGTGCACTAAACGTTTTCTTTCCGGGGTAACCCACGAGAACAACGGAGAGTTGCCGTGATCGACGACACGTCCGACGGTGGAGATCAGCAGCGGAAAACCGAGGGAGAAAGGACGTGAGTGCCGTGGCCGGCACCCTGCAACCCCAGCAGCTGATGGACAGCGCCGTGGTCGATCCGGACGGCAACAAGATCGGCAAGGTCGGCAACGTCTACCTGGCCGACGCCACCCGGGAACCCGAGTGGATCACCGTGAAAACCGGGTTGTTCGGCAGCAAAGAGAGCTTTGTACCGCTCTCGGGCGCGAACGTCGACAACGACGGGATCCACGTGAATGTCGCGAAGGACCAGGTCTCGGAGGCGCCGCGGATCGACGCCGACGGGCACCTGTCGTCCACGGAGAGCGCCGAGCTGTACCACCACTACGGCCTGCCGATGCCGCGCACGGCACCGGATGCGAACGCGGGACGGAACAAAATGGACACCACCGCCGGCCGTGGCAAGCATGGGATGGCGGCTGGCCGGGACAAAATGGACACTGCGGGCGGCCGTGGCATGCAGGACGCGGCAATGGCTCGTGAAGGGCGCTCGGCGGCCGACGCCGGCTCGGGCACCCGCGGCGAGGAGATGATCCGTTCCGAGGAGCGCCTGAACGTCGGCACCGAGCAGGTGGAGACCGGGCACGTGCGGCTGCGCAAGTACGTCGTCACCGAAGAGCAGCAGGTCACCGTCCCGGTGAGCCACGAAGAGGTCCGCCTCGAGCGCGAGCCCATCACCGACGCGCGCGGCGGGACCGGTCGCGCCGAGCTCGGCGAGCAGGAGCAGGACGTGGTGCTGCACGCCGAGAAACCGGTGATCAGCAAGGAAACCGTGCCCGTCGAGCGCGCGCGGCTGAACACCGAGACGGTCACCGACGAGCAGACCGTGAAGGGTGAGGTCCGCAAGGAGCAGTTCGACCTGCAGGACGAGGCCAAGAAGCGCAAGCACTGACGTACGGAATACCCGCCTCCCGCTCCCGGTTCAGTTGATGCATCAACTTCGGGAGCGGGAGGCGTTCATGCTCATCACCACCAACGACCCGGTGAAGCTCGCCGAGGAGTACGCGATGCTCCAGCACCTCGCCGACGGCCGCGTCGACCTCATGTGGGCCGCGGCAACACCGGGCCCGTCTACCCTGGTTCGGCAAGGACATCCGCGACGGGATCGCGCTCGCGGTGGAGAACTACGCCCTGCTGCGCCGGCTCTGGCGTGAGGAGCTGGTGGACACGGAAGGCAAGTTCCGCACCCCGCTGCAGGGCTTCACCTCCACCCCGCGCCCGCTCGACGGCGTGCCTCCGTTCGTCTGGCACGGCTCCATCCGCAGCCCGCAGATCGCCGAACAGGCCGCCTACTACGGCGACGGTTTCTTCCACAACAACATTTTCTGGCCCGCCGACCACACGCGGCGGATGATCGAGCTCTACCGCACCCGCTTCGAGCACTACGGCCACGGCACGGCCGCCGACGCCATCGTCGGCCTCGGGGGGCAAACCTTCATGCGCCCGAACTCCCAGGACGCGATCCGCGAGTTCCGCCCGTACTTCGACCACTCCCCCATCTACGGCGGCGGCCCGTCGCTCGAGGGCACGATGGACCAGACCGCTGTCGGTCGGCAGCCCGCAGCAGGTCATCGAGCGCACCCTCGCGTTCCGCGACTACGCCGGCGACTACCAGCGCCGGCTCTTCGCCGTCGACGGCATGGGCCTGCCGCACAAGGCGGTGCTGGAGCAGATCGACATCCTCGGTGAGCAAGTGGTTCCCGTGCTGCGCGCGGAGTTCGCTGAGAACCGCCCGGCGAACGTCCCGGGCGCCCCGACGCACCGGTCCCTGGTTGCTGCGGCGCGCCGGAGCTAGATCGCCGATTCTCCCTTGCCCAGCACCACGATCCCGCCCGAGCTCACGTGGTAGTGCTCGCGGTCGCGGGCCAGGTCGACGCCGATGTGGGCGCCCGGCGGGACGACCACGTTCTTGTCGAGGATCGCCCGGCGCACCACGGCGCCGCGGCCCACGCGGGCGCCGTCCAGGATCACCGAGCCTTGGACGACCGCGCCGTTTTCGACGACGACGTCCGGCGAGAGCACGGAGTCCACGACCTGCGCGCCGGAGATGATGCAGCCGTTGCTGATGATCGACTGCCCGGCGCTGCCGCCCTCCACGAACTTCGCCGCGGCGCGCTGGCCCGGGTGGGAGAGGATCGGCCACTTGCGGTTGTAGAGGTTGAAGATCGGATACGTCGAGATCAGGTCGGTGTGGGCGTCGTAGTAGCTGTCGATGGTCCCGACGTCGCGCCAGTACCCGTGGTCGCGTTCGCTCTCGCCGGGGACGACGTTGCCGCTGAAGTTGTAGACGGCCGCCTGGCCCTTGTCCACGAGCGCGGGGATGATGTCGCGGCCCATGTCGTGTTTGGACCCGACGTTCTTCGAGTCCGCGTGCAGCGCGTCGAGCATCACCTGCGTGGTGAACACGTAGTTGCCCATCGACACGTACGCCTCGTCGGGCGAGTCCGGGAGACCCGGCGGGTCCGCGGGCTTCTCGAGGAACGCGTCGATCCTCGTGCCGTCGCCGGTCTGGATCACGCCGAACGCGCTCGCCTCCGCGCGCGGCACGCGGATGCCCGCCACGGTCACGCCGGCGCCCGACGCGATGTGCTCGTCGATCATCTGGCGTGGATCCATGCGATAGATGTTGTCGGCGCCGAACACGGCGATGTAGGCGGGCGACTCGTCGTAGACCAGGTTGAGGCTCTGGTGAATCGCGTCGGCACTGCCCTGGAACCACCGCGGGCCCAGCCGCTGCTGCGCGGGCACCGGCGTCACGTACTCGCCGGTCAGCGACGAGAGCCGCCACGTGGTCGAGATGTGGCGGTCGAGCGAGTGCGACTTGTACTGCGTGAGCACGCAGATCCGCCGGATTCCGCCGTGGACGAGGTTCGAGAGCACGAAGTCGATCAGGCGGTGCACCCCGCCGAAGGGCACTGCGGGTTTGGCCCGGTCGGCCGTGAGCGGCATGAGCCGCTTGCCTTCGCCACCGGCCAGCACGATCCCCAGGACATCCGATCCGTCGATCACGAAACCCTCCCGCACGCCTCGTAGATCGCGACCGTCCTCGCGGCGATCGCCGCCCAGCCGAACTCTCCCACGGCGCGGTCGCGCCCGGCCAGACCCAGCGCGGCGGCCCGGGCGGGATCCGCGACCAGCTCGTTGATCCGCCGCGCCAGCCCCGCTTCGAACGCCGCGGTGTCGTTCTCGTCGTAGTGCACGAGCAGTCCCGTCGCGCCGTCGTCGACGACCTCGGGGATCCCGCCGACGTCGCTGGCCACCACCGCCGTGCCGCACGCCATCGCCTCGAGGTTCACGATGCCCAGCGGCTCGTAAACCGACGGGCAGACGAACACCGTCGCATGCGTCAGCAGCTGCACGACCTCGGGACGCGGCAGCATCTCGGGGATCCAGTGCACGCCGGTGCGCTTCTCCTGCAGCTCGGCGACGAGACCGCGGAACTCGGCGTCGAGCTCCGGGGTGTCGGCGCCCCCGGCGCAGAGCACCAGCTGCACGTCCTCGGCGAGCTCGGAGCCGGCGCGCACGAGGTGCGGCACGCCCTTCTGCCGCGTGATGCGCCCGACGAACAGCGCGTACGGCCGGTCCGGGTCGATGCCGTGCTTGGCCAGCACGTCGCGACCGGGGTCGGGCCGGTAGAGCGTGGTGTCGATCCCGTTGTGCACCACGTGCACCCGCGTGGGGTCGACCGCCGGGTACGCGGCGAGCACGTCTTCGCGCATGCCCGCACTGACGGCGATGATCGCGTCGGCCGCCTCGTACGCGTCCTTCTCGATCCACGACGACACGCGGTAGCCGCCGCCGAGCTGCTCGGCCTTCCACGGGCGCAGCGGTTCGAGCGAGTGCGCGGTGATCACGTGCGGCATGCCGTGGGCGAGCTTCGCGAGGTGGCCGCCGAGGTTCGCGTACCAGGTGTGGCTGTGGGCGAGATCGTGCCCGGCCAGCGCGTCGGCCATCGACACGGCGATGTCCATGGTCGCGAACGCGGTCTGCGCGTAGCCGTGGAGGTCGCGGTGGCCGTGGGCTCCGTCGTCTCGGTCCGGTCCCCAGCAGTGCACGTCGAGGTCGACCAGCGACCGCAGTTCGCGGGCGAGGAACTCGACGTGCACCCCCGCTCCGCCATAGACGTCCGGCGGGTACTCCCGAGTGAGCAGGCCGACCTTCATGCCCCGACCCTAAACGGCACGGGCCGGGAAGTGCAGTACGGGGAAGCGACCAATCCGTGTCGTGATCGACTCACCGAGCTCTCGTCCCGGTGACCGGGCCGACGCGTTCGACGGCGGGCAGTCGCAGGCCGTGGTGGGCGAGTTCGCGGGCGGCGAGGTCGGCGACGACGTCGGGATCGCGTTCGCGCCAGCCCGTGGTGAGGTCGCCGGCCCGGACCTTGCGCGGCAGGGGCCGCGTGACGAGTGCGCGCAGGGCGAGCAAGTCGAGTCCTTCGGCGCCCTGGCGGCGCAGCCGGGCCGCGGCCGTCGCGCCGCGCGTGAAGCGCCACCGCAGTGGCAGCCACGAAACCAGCAGGAACACCAGCGGCACGGAGACGACCAGCACCGCGAGCCACCACGCGAGGTCCTCGACGGCAGTGATCTGCCAACGGCCGGCGTCGGCGAGTTCGGTGCCCGCGGCCGAGCCGGACTGCAGCGCGTCGGCGAGCGGGTGGCCGATCAACGGCACCTGGCCGGCCTTGTCGGCGGCCGCGTCGAACGTGGCGCGCAGCCCGGAACCCGCGTCCACGAGCCCGTCGCCCGGCACGCGCAGGCGCATGACCTCGTCGTACACGCGCACGGCCAGCCACACCGCGAACGCGAGCAGCCCGAACGCGAACACGTCGCTGAGCACCTGCGCGGTGCGGCGGACCGGACGGTCGGCGTAGACCTTCATCGGGGCCCCTCACTCTCGCGGCCCCGGCCAACTACCCGGACCGCCGCTCGGCGAACCACGATTACTCCTTGTGCAGCAACGGCTTCCGCTCGCCGACGACCACCGTCGCCCCGAGGTCTTCCGACTCCTCGACCCACGCGCGCAGCCCCACCTGCGCCAACGCCGCGACGGCCGACTCCGCCTGCCGCTCGCTCGTCTCGAACAGCACACGCCCGCCGGGCGCCAGCCACTGTGGCGCCTCCGCGACCACGCGCCGCAGCACGTCGAGCCCGTCGGCTCCCCCGTCCAGCGCCACGAGCGGCTCGTGCTCCCGCGCCTCCGGCGGCAGCAGCTCGACCTCGCCACTCGGCACGTACGGCACGTTCGAAATCAGCACCTCGACGCGACCCCGCAACCGTTCGGGTACGGGTTCGAACAGGTCACCTTCGTAAACCGCACCGTCGATGTTCGAACGCGCACACCGCACCGCGACCGGATCGACGTCCGCTGCGTGGAGTTCCACACCGGGCACCTCGGCCGCCACCGTCGCCCCGAGCGCGCCGGACCCGCAGCACAGGTCGAGCACCACCCCGCCCGGCCGCGCGAACCCCGCCGCCAGCCGCACGAGCAGCTCCGTGCGGTGCCGCGGCACGAACACGCCCTCGGCCACCGCGAACCGGCGCCCGGCGAACTCCGCCCAGCCGACCACGTACTCCAGCGGCTCCCCCTCGACTCGCCTCCGCACCAACGCCTCCAGCGTCGCGGCGTCCCCCGCGGCCGCCTCGCCGAGCACGCGCGCCTCCTCCTCGGCGAACACACAACCCGCCGCCCTCAACCGCGCGACCACCGACTCGACATCCCCGGCCACAGACAACCAAAAGCCTTTCCACCGCACGAAGAACCCGACCGGGCCGCTCCCCATCCCGATCCGAAACCTCCACACTAGTGACCCTCGTCCGTTCCGCGTGGCGTCCCGCGCTATCGACCGCTCGGTCACATCTGTCCTCCCCCAGACGTCAACCTGACGAGGCACCACACCCGGAGGAGGATGCCGACCGTGAACGAGCTGGCCGAGCAGTTCGAAACCCACCGCACCCACCTCAGGGCCGTCGCCTACCGCATGCTCGGCTCCCTGGCCGAAGCCGACGACGCCGTCCAAGAGGCCTGGCTGCGGCTCAGCCGTGCCGACTCCTCCGCCGTGACCCATCTCGGCGGCTGGCTCACCACTGTCGTCAGCCGGGTCTGCCTCGACCTGCTGCGCTCCCGCCA
Source organism: Amycolatopsis sp. NPDC051372 (assembly GCF_040682095.1). Taxonomy (NCBI): domain Bacteria; kingdom Bacillati; phylum Actinomycetota; class Actinomycetes; order Pseudonocardiales; family Pseudonocardiaceae; genus Amycolatopsis; species Amycolatopsis sp. NPDC051372. The sequence continues at coordinate 56,535 of NZ_JBFBAF010000032.1, read as the reverse complement.
GTCGCGTCGCGAGAAGCCCGCCGGCGAGCAGCTCCCGGACGGCGCCGACACCGCCGACCCCGAAACCGAGGCCGTGATGGCCGACTCGGTCGGCCTGGCGCTGCTCGTCGTCCTCGACACGCTCTCTCCCGCCGAGCGCCTGGCGTTCGTGCTGCACGACATCTTTTGGCTGTCGTTCGACGAGGTCGCCCCGATCGTCGACCGCGCCCCGGCGGCCGCGCGCCGGCTCGCGAGCCGGGCCCGCCGCCGCGTCCGCGGCAGTCCGGCAGGGGCCGAAGCGGACCTGGTCCGCAAGCGCGAGGTCGTCCACGCGTTCCTCGCGGCCTCGCGCGGCGGCGATTTCGCCGTGCTCGTGGCCCTGCTCGATCCGGACGCCGTGCTGCGGGCCGACGGCGACGTCGCCAAGCTCGTGCGCGGGGCCGAGAACATCGCCGCGGGCGCCAGCCGGTTCGCGGACCGCGCCGCCGTCTCGCGGCCCGCGCTCGTCGGCGGCCGGCCGGGCATCATCGCGGCGCCGCTGGGCCGGCTGCGGGTGGCGATGGCGTTCACGATCGAGGGCGGCGTGATCACCGAGGTCGACATCGTCACCGAGCCGGAGCGGCTGGCGGAACTGGAAATCTCGATGCTCTGAACCGCGCGGCGATCGATGCGAAACCGTTCGGGGAAGTTCAGGCAGGAAGCCTTGCGAGGAGAGCAACCGTTCTCCCCCGGGTCACGCACTCGGGCACCGTCAACCGGGTAATCTGACCAGACGCTTGTACCAGTTTTTCTCCCGGAAGGCGGTGATCCGCAGGTGGCGGCCACCCGGCCCACCGTCACGCGGCGGCGCGAACTGGCGCACACCAGTGCGCGTTCGCTGCTCATGACAGTGCTCGGCGAGTACGTGCTGCCTCGCCAGGAGCCGGTCTGGACGTCGTCGCTGGTCGACGCCCTCGCGTTGTTCAAGGTCGAGGAGAAGTCCGCCCGCCAGGCGCTCGCCCGCGCTTCCGGCGAGGGCTGGCTGAAGTCCGAACGCGCGGGCCGGCGCGTGCGCTGGCTGCTGACCCCGCCGGGACGCCGCCTGCTGAGCGAAGGCGCCGAGCGCATCTACGGCTTCGGCCGGCAGACCGGCGAGTGGGACCGCAGGTGGCTGGTGCTGCTGGTGTCGGTGCCCGAATCCCAGCGCGACCTGCGCCACCGCATGCGCACCCGGCTGAGCTGGGCGGGCTTCGGCTCGCCCGCGCCGGGCGTGTGGATCAGCCCGAACGTCGGCGCGGAACCCGAGGCCGCCCGCCTCGTCGCGGAGCTCACCGACGGCGGGCAGGCCATGTCGTTCGTCGCGAGCTACGCCGAGATCGGCGACGAACAGCAGATGGTCGCCCGCGCCTGGGACCTGCGCGAGCTCGAACACCACTACGAGCGCTTCATCGACGAGTTCACCGGCCTCGCGCCGCGCTCGGGCGAGGCCGTGCTCCTCGCCCAGACCCGCCTGGTGCACGAGTGGCGCCGATTCCCGTTCCTCGACCCCGACCTGCCGCGCAACCTCCTGCCCGACCGATGGAGCGGCACGCAGGCGGCCGAGCTGTTCCACACCCGCCACGCCGAATGGCGCGACGAGGCCCAGGGGCACTGGGACTCCTTCGTCGAGAGCGGCGGCTAGCTCAGCCGCGCGGGTCGTACTCCGCGACCAGCGCCGTGTCCGCGCCGGCCGGGCCGAAAGACATCGCGCCGCCGGGCTGGCCGATGGGCGCGTCGCGGCCGGGCAGGGCCTCGGTGAAAAAGCGGCGGTTGTCCTCGGCGAAGGCGGCGTACTCGTCGGGCACGTGCCGGTCCTGCGAGATCGCCTCGACCGGGCAGGCGGGTTCGCAGTTGCCGCAGTCGATGCACTCGTACGAGTTGATGTAGAGCTTGCGTTCGCCTTCGTAGATGCAGTCGACGGGGCACTCCTCCATGCAGGAGCGGTCGGTGATGTCGATGCAAGGCTCGGCGATGACGTACGGCATGTTCTTCTCTCCCAACGGTTTTTCAGATTCGAGCGGGTTCGTCGGTGGAATGGCCGGGGGACACCGGCGCGGCGGGGTCCAGGTGGTGGGCGGCGTTGTTCACGGCCGTCGCGGCTCCGCCGAAACCGACGGCGATGAGCCGCACTTTGCCGGGGTAGTCGATGATGTCGCCCGCGGCGAAGATGCCGGGGACGGAGGTGGTCATGGCCGCGTCGACCGGGATGTGGCGCCGGTTCTCGACGTCGAAGCCCCACCGCAACAGCGGCCCGAGGTTGGCGGTGAACCCCAGTGCGGCGATGATCCGCCCGCACCGCAGCGTCCGCGCGCCTTCACCGCCCTTGAGCTCGACGCCGGCGACTTCCGGCCCGCCGAGCACCCGCGAAACTTCCGCGTTGACGACCAGCTCCACACCCGGTTCCCGCACGGCCGCGACGGTCGCCGGATGTGCGCGAAAGGTTTCGCGCCGGTGCACGAGCTTCACGGACTTCGCGACCGGGTGCAGCGCGAGTGCCCAGTCGAACGCCGAGTCACCGCCGCCGGCGTAGTCGTCGAGGTGGCGCACGAAGTAGGCCAGGCCGTTGCCCTCGAACGCGGCCGCCGGGACGAGCGGGCGCGGGGTGAAGGTGCCGATGCCGCCGGTCACGATCACCGCGCGCGCCTCGATCCGCGTGCCGAGGTGCGTGGTCACGGCGAACGTGCCCAAACCGCGCTCCAGTACGTCGGCGCGGTGGCCGAGCAGGTAGCGCGGCCCGAACGGCGCGGCCTGCTCCAGCAGCCGCTCGACCAATTCGCGCCCGCGGACGGACGGGAACCCGGCGACGTCGAAGATCTGCTTCTCCGGGTACATCGCGGTGACCTGCCCGCTCGGCTCGGGCAGCGAGTCGACGACCGCGACCGACAGGCCGCGGAAGGCGGCGTAGAGGCCGGTGGGCCCGGCGCCGACCACGAGCACGTCGGCGCTGACGACCGGCGGAGTGTCCGGAGTGGACATTCTGCGCTCCCTCGGTGGGTGCCTCGGGGAAGGTGGACGTACTCGTACTCGAACGGCTGACCGTTGATCCCGTTGCCCGGCGGCGCGACCCAGCTCGCGATCTTGCCGCGCTCGTACACGGGGTGCCTGGTGCGCCGGGTGTCACCAGCGGCTGGATCTACCACGACGACAACAAGAACAGCACCCGGGACCCGGGTGAAGCCATCGCGGACACCGCCGTAAGCCTGGTCGACACCCTGTCCGGCCAGGCGACCGCGACGGGAACCACCGACGCCGACGGGCACGTCTCGTTCGGGCCCGTGCCCGCGGGGCGTTACGACCTAAAGGTGACCGACGGCTGGGTTCCGGCCGACGCGAGCATGTCCGGGATTCAGGCGGGCACGTGCCTGAGCTGCGGCTGGGAATGGTCGAAGGTCTACACGAGGAGCTAGCCTGCAACCGGGCCCGGGTCAGCCTTCTTGGTACCCCGGGCCCGGTTCGGGCGTCACGTTCGCCGTCGTGATTTCGTCGCCGCAGTGCGTGCACGTCAACTGCGGCGCGACGGGCTCACCGCAGGAATGGCGCAGGACCAAGGGCGGCCCGTCGGGCGTCGGCAGGTGCTCGTCGCCCCAGCGCATGAGGATCACCAGTGCCGGGAAGATCTCCTTGCCGGTCGGGGTGAGGCGGTATTCGTGGCGGTCCGGGTCGGTGGCGTAGACCACGCGGTCGAGCACGCCCTGTTCCACGAGCTGTTTGAGCCGCGCCGACAGCGTCGGGCGGGGGATGCCGAGGTTGCGGGCGAACTGGGCGTAGCGCCGGACGCCGAAGAACGCCTCGCGCAGGATCAGCAGCGTCCAGCGCTCGCCGAGCACGTCGAGGGCCCGGCCGACGGACTCGGCCGTGAAGCGGTGCGACCCGGCCGTCACGGGGCCAGCTCGCGCAGCAGTGTGCGGCCGGCCGGGTCTTCCGCCGTGGCCGGGACGAGGCCGACGTGGTCGGCGCCCGCCGCGTGGTAGGCCGCGATGCGTTCGCGCACCTGGGCGGCGGAACCGATCGCCCCGACGTCGGCGACCAGCGAAGGCGGCACCACCAGCGAGGCGCGCTTGGCGCCGGCACGCGCGGCGGCGACGAGCTCGCCGTACCCCAGCTCGGCGAACATCTCGCCGTAGCCGGGCGGGCTCAGGTACACGCCGGCCTGCGCCGCGAGCTGCCGCAGCGTCGCTTCCCCCGGGTTCAACGCGACGGGCACCCAGACGGCCAGCCGCGGCGGCGTGCGGCCCGCGGCGTGCGCCTGACCGTCGATCTCCTTGCGCACGCGCGAAACGTGCGAAGGCGGCACGAGATTCAGCACGACCTCGTCCGCGATCTCCGCGGCCGCCCGCGTCATCGCCGGGCCGAACGCGGCCACCGTGATCGGCACCGGCGCCGGCTCCCTCAGACGGAACCCGTTGCTGCGCACGTGTTTCCCGTGAACCGAGAGGCGCTGTCCCTCGAGGACGGTCCGGACCGCGGCCACGGTCTCCCGCATCCGCAGGGCCGCGTGGTCCCACGGCCGGTCGTGCCAGCCATTGACGATCGCCGGGCTCGACCCACCCAGCGCCAGCCCCACGGGCCTGCGCGCCAGCGCCGCGACCGACGCCACGCCGAGCCCCAGCGCCACCGGCGTCCGCACCCCGAGCGGCAACGGCCCGATCTTCACCCCGATCCGCTCCGTCCGCAGGCCGACGGCCGTCGCGAGCGCGAAAGCGTCGAACGTCGCCATCTCCCCGACCCACAACTCCCCGAACCCATTGCGGTCCGCTTCCACGGCGATGTCCACGGCCTCCGCCGCCGGCCGATCCAGCCAGAACGGCGTGACAACCCCGACCGCGCTCACCGCTGCACCACTCCACTCGCCAAGCCGAGCAACGCCGGCCCGACCCACTCGACCATCACCAGGCCAGCCGCAGCCGGGCAGCCCCGCGACAACGGCGTCACCACACCCACCGCGCTCACCACTGCACCGCCCTGGCGGCCGAACCGAAGAACAGCCCGACGGCCGCAGCGATGCCGACCACCGCAACCAGCCGCCGATCCAGCCAGAACGGCCTCGCCACAACACCCACGCTCACCGCTGCACCACTCCACTCGCCAAGCCGAGCAACGCCGGCCCGACCCACTCGACCATCACCAGGCCAGCCGCCGCCGGGTAGCCCCGCGACAACGGCGTGACAACCCCGATCGCGGTCACAGCTGGGCCGTTTCGGTGGGCAGGCCCAGCAGCAGGCGGCCGGTCAGCTCGAACGTCGCGGGATTCACCTGGAAGTGCGCCGTGGCGGTGTGGGCGTCGCGGAAGCGGCGTTGCAGGGGGGACGTTTCGTAGATCGCCGAGCCGCCGCCGAGGTCGTAAAGGGAGCGCGTGACGTCGGCCGAGGTGCGGACCGCGTGGGTGCACGCGAGGCGCAAGGCGAGGCGAAGGTCTTCCGGCACAACGGAATCAGACAAGGACGCCTGCCAAGCGTCGTCGATCGCGCGGTAGTAGAACTCGCGGGCGGCGCGCAACGAAGCCTCCGCCGAGGCGACCGCGCTCTGCGTTGCCGTGCGTTCGGCGAGGGAGCGACGGGAGCCGCTGGGGTGTTTGGCCGCGGCGAGCTCCACGAACTCCGTGATGGCGCCCCGCGCGTTGCCCAGGGCAGCGGCGGAAATCGACGCGGCGAAGAACCCGAACAGCGGGAACCGGTGCAGCTGTCCGGCACCAACCGGGGGTCCGTCCACAACGGACAGCAGACGGTGGTCGGGCACGAACACCGTGTCGGCGCTCGTGTCGTGGCTGCCGGTGCCGCGCAGGCCCGAGGTGTGCCACGTGTCATGGATTTCCAGCTCGGCCGTGGGAATCGCGGCCACCACGAGCTTCCCGTCGAGCACGACGCCGAGGAAGATCCAGTCCGCGTGCGTCACGCCGCTGCAGAACGACCAGCGTCCCGACACCGTGACCCCACCGTCCACGGCCACGGCCTTGCCGCGCGGCGCCCACACACCGGCGGCGACGGCATCGGGGTCACCGAAGACCTCCTGGCCGCCCTTCTCCGGCAGGTACGCGCCCAGCAGGCTGCTCGTGGCCGCGATCGACACGCACCAGCCCGCCGACGCGTCGGCCTCGGCCACGCGCTCGGCGGCCCCCAGGATCGCCGCCGCGGAAGGTTCCGCGCCACCCAAAGAAGCCGGCAGCCCCGCGCGGAACAGGCCCGAAGCCCGAGCCGCCGACACGACCTCGGGCGCCAGCGCGCGACGCCGTTCGGTTTCGCCGGCGTGCTCCACGGCCGCCGCGGCCACGGGTTGCGCCTTGTCGAGCAGGTCGTCGCGAGTGCCCACTGTCGTCCTCCGACCGGTTCAGGAAACTTACCGGTTCAGAATTTTTACCGACTCGCGAGCGCCTGTCAACGTCCGCTGGTCACGGCACCACGACCACGGGCCAGATCCCCGCGCGCACCAGCCGGTTGCCCACCGAGCCGACGAGCCGGTGCCCGCCCTGCTCCGACGCCCCGACCACGACCATGTCGGCACTCACCTCGAGCGCGGCGTCCTTCAGCTCTGGATAGGCCTCGCCGCGGCGCACCACGAACGTCACCGGCACCCCGAGCTCGTCCGCGCGGTCGTGCAGCCCGGACCGCAGCTCCGAGATCTCCTCGGTGAACGTCTGCTGCTCGACGTCGACCACGGCGGCCGCGGCCAGCCCGGCCCACATCGACGGCGCCGCGACGTACACGACCACCAGCCGCGCCCGCTGGCGCCGGGCCAGGCCCGCCGCGTACGAAGCCGCGCGCAACCCCGTCGGCGATGTGTCCGTGCCGACCAGGATCACGCGCGGTCCGTCAGTTCCCCGTTCGTACGGCCCGGATTCCCACCGCGGGCCGTACTCCTCGACCAGATCTTCCACGAGGCCCATTATGTCCGGAGCGGTCAGGCTTCCCCGGCCACGTTCTCCACCGAGCGGCCCGTGGTGCGCGGGCCGAGGATCGCGATGTCCAGCGCCACCAGCACGAGCGCCGCGCCGATCACCACGAACAGCGTGGTCGCGCCCGAGCTGTCGAGCAGCGGGACCAGCACGAACGGCATCAGGCCACTCGCCAGCCGCGAGATCGAGTACGTGCCGCTCGACGCCGTGGAGCGCAGCGCCGTCGGGAAGATCTCGGCCTGGTAGATGTGGTAGGAGTTCGAGAACACGTTGCTGATCGCCGTGTAGACGAAGCCGAACACGATGGCGAGGGCGATGGAGTTCGCGAGCCCGAACGCGAGGCCGAACACCGCCATCGCGAGCACCGAACCGATGACCAAGTGCTTGCGTTCCAAGCGTTCCACGAGCGGCAGCGACAACGCCGAGCCCACCGGGTAGCCCAGGAACGTCAGCGCGGTGAACAGCAGCGACTGCGAAACCGGGTAGCCCTTCGCGGCGAGCACGAGCGGGACCATCGTGCCGAAGCCGTAGTAGCCGATGGTCTGCAACACGTGGAAGACCGTCATCATGATCGTGCGACGGCGGTACGTCGGCCCGAACAGGTCACGGATCGGCGCGGCCTTGCGCACCGGCTTCTCGACCGACGCGGGTGCGGGCTCCGCGGCCGGGGTCTGACCCGCCTCGGCCTCGAGACCCCGGATCACGGTCTCCGCCTCCTGCGTGCGCCCCACCGAGTGCAGCCAGCGCGGCGACTCCGGCAGGCCGCGGCGCAGCAGGAACACGACGCCGGCGCCGAGCGCGCCGATCACGAACAGCCAGCGCCAGCCGGCGATGCCCAGGAACGACCCCTCCGTGAGCCCCTTCGCCAGGAAGCCGACGACCGGCACGCCGCAGAACGCGAGCGTGTACGCCCACGCGATCAGTTTGCCGCGCTTGCGGGCGGGCAGCAGATCGGTGAGGTAGGTGTCGGCCAGCGGCGGTTCGGCGCCGAGGCCCACGCCGGCGAAGAACCGGGTGATCAGCAGCATGATCGCGTTACCGCTGAACGCGCCGAGCAGCGAGAAGAACGAGTACAGCGCCAGGTTGAGCAGGAACGCGCCGCGCCGGCCGAAGCGGTCGGCCAGGCGGCCGAGCAGCAGCGCGCCGAAGAACATGCCGAGGAACGTCGAGGCCAACAGCGGCGGAAGCGCCGCCTTGCTGAGCTTGAACTCGCTGACCAGCACCGCGCTGATCGTCCCGGTCAGGAACACCTCGTAGAACTCGAAGAACAGACCGAGCCCGACGGCGACGGTCGCGCGCCGGTGGGTGCGGGTGACCGGCAGCCGGTCGAGCCGCGCCGCGACCGCGGCCGTCCCCGGCTCCGCCGTGTCGAGGGGGTTCGCCATCCGTCGTCTCCTTTGACAGTTCATGGCCGCGCGGATCAAGCGTGAGCCAGGATCCACTATGTGATTCGTGCCCCCATGATGTGGCGGTAGGCGCGCGGACGTCAAGAGTCGCGGAGCGTTGTGGATCAGCCTGAGGGGTCGACCGATCGGGACGGATCCGCCCCCGGCAGGCCGCTCACCAGCACGAAGGGTGGCGATCCGCGCGGCCGCATCGCATGACAAGAAATCTTCACTCCGCGACGAATCCGGCGAACCAGCCACAACGGACAGCGAGGCCACTCCCTCGCCCGCCGACCAGCGCAAACTCACCCCGGGGTAGCGCACTCGAGGGGATCAGAGTTCGTGAAGGCGACCTTCACGAATCAGGCAGCGGTAGCGCCAGCCGATGACGTTGCGGGCCATTCCCCCCGGGTATCCGCGCCCGCCCACCACGCAACAACCGATCGACCAGTGCCGCCGCCGCGATACATGTGCCGAAGACGAGGTCATCCCCTGCGCCCGAAGCCCCAGCCGGCGAGGTCGCAGGTCATCCCCTGCGCGGTACCCACGCTGGCCCAACGCCGCGGCCCGCACTCCACCCACCGCGACACTTCCTCTGAAGTCAACAGCTGCCGCGGCGGCCGGAAACTCAGCCTCATGACGTCGCGGCTCGTCCCCGCCGAGCACCCCGCGCTCCTCCCAGGCCGCAACAGCCGCTCCATCAGCACAGCCGACCCCGACAAATCCGCCGAAGACAACCGCCGCAGCGGCCGAAGTCAGCCGATGACGTCGCGGGCCATTCCCGCGCGGTATCCCAGCCGTTCCGACGCCGCGGCCGCCGCCTCGAGTACCAGCGGCGCCAGGCGTGGCACGTCGGCCGACGTCATGCGCTGCGTCGGCGCGCCGATGCCGATCACGGCGCTCAGCTCGCCCGTCAGGCCGAACACCGGTGCGCTCAGCGAGGCCGCGCCGAGGTCGCGTTCCTCGAAGCTGCTGGCGTAGCCGTCGGCGCGGACCTGGGCGAGCTGCTGGTTGAGCAGGTCGATGTCGACGATCGTGTGCTCGGTGAAGCGCGCCAGGCCATGGCCGACGGCGTCACGCAGCGCCAGCCGGTCCCACGCCAGGAAGACCTTCCCGGCCGAGCCGGCGTGCAGCGGCATCACCATGCCGACCACGAACAGCCGGATCACGGGGTGGCGCGACTCGGCCAGCGACACCACCGTGCGGAAAGCGCCGTCGCGCACGTACAGGCAGGCCGTCTCGCCCGAGTCGTCGCGCAGTTTGTGCAGCACGGGACGCACGAGCCGCACCAGATCCAGCCCGAAGGTGCCCGGCGCGGCCCAGCGCACGAGACCGAGCCCGACGCGGTAGGTGTCGTCGTACCGGTCGAGGAAGCCTTCGCGCACGAGGTTGTGCACCAGCCGCTGGCAGGTGCTCGCCGGCAGGCCGGTGGCGCGGGTGATCTGCTGCAGGGTCAGCTCGGGCTCCTCGATCGTGAACGACTCGAGGATCTGCTTGAACTTCCGCAGCACCAGCACCGGCGCGGTGCCGCCCCGCTCTTCCGCCATCGCCGCCCCGCTTCTGTGACCCACCCGACTGTTTCGCCGAGTGTAGTCAGCCTCGATCGTCTTGACGCCGACACGCGCACCCGTATTCTGGGTTTGCAACTCACTATGTGGTTGGAGCGTGATCATGAGCAATCGAGGCCCTCTCACCGGGGTGCGGGTGGTCGAACTGGGCAACTTCGTCGCCGCGCCCACCGCCGGCAGACTGCTGGCCGACTTCGGCGCCGACGTCGTGAAGGTCGAGCGCCCGGGCAGCGGCGACGAGCTGCGCCGCTGGCGCCTGCACGCGGGTGACACCTCCCTGCTCTTCCGCACGCTGGGCCGGAACAAGCGTTCCGTCACGCTCGACCTGCGCTCGCCGGAGGGCCAGGACGTCGCGCGCAAGCTCATCGCGAAGGCCGACGTCGTCCTCGAGAACTTCCGCCCCGGCACGCTCGAACGCTGGGGCCTGGGCCCGGACGAACTCAAGCAGCTCAACCCCGGCCTCGTCCTCGTGCGCGTGTCCGGCTACGGCCAGACCGGCCCGTACCGCGACCGGCCGGGCTTCGGCGGCGTCGCCGAAGCCGTCGGCGGCCTGCGCGCGCTCACCGGCTATCCGGACCGCCCGCCGACGCGCGTCGGCGTGAGCCTCGCCGATTCCGTCGCCGGTCTGTACGCCGTGATCGGCGCGCTGATGGGCCTGCTGCGCCGCGAACGCGAGGGTGGCGGGGGCGAGACCGTCGACGTCGCGCTGTACGAGGCCGTCTACTCGCTGATGGAATCGCTCGTCCCGGACTTCGACGCGTTCGGCGTGGTCCGCGAGCCCGCCGGCTCGGCGCTGCCCGGCATCGCGCCGTCGAACACCTACCGCTGCGGCGACGGCAAGTACATCGTCGTGAGCGGCAACGGCGACGCCATCTTCCGCCGCCTCGCCCACGCCATCGGCCGCCCCGATCTCGCCGACGACCCGGCGCTGGCCGACAACGCCGGCCGCGTCGCCAACTCCGCCCGCCTCGACCAGGTCATCGGCGACTGGGCGCAGGGCCGTTCGCAGGAAGCCGCCGAGACGACGCTGCGTGCCGCCGACGTGCCCTGCGGCCCCATCCTCACCGCCGAGGACATCACCAAGGACCCGCACTTCGAGGCCCGCGGCATGCACCAGCGCCGGACCGTGCGCATCGACGACAACGACGTCGAGGTCACCTTCCCCGGCGTCGTCCCCGCGCTCGGCGAGCACCCGGGCAGCGTGCGGACGCTCGGGCCGGAGCTCGGCGAGCACACCGAAGACGTGCTGGCCGAGCTCGGCTTCGACGACGAGGCCCGCGCGCGCCTGCGCGCCGGCGGCGTGATCTGACCCTTTCGCACAGACCGAGAACAAAGGAGACCCACCATGGACGAGGTCCTCATCACCGAGGTCGTGCTGCGCGACGGCCTGCAGGACGAAGCCCGCACCGTGCCCACCCCCGACAAGCTCCGCCTCGCCCGCGGCCTCATCGACGCCGGATTCCGCGCACTCGAGGTCGGCTCTTTCGTCTCGAAGCGCCGCGTGCCGCAGATGGCCGACACCGACGAACTCCTGCGCACGCTGGACCCCGCGACGAGCCCCGCCACCCTCCACACGCTGGTCTTCACCGAGCGCGGCGCCCAGCAGGCCGTGGAGGCCGGCGCCCGCTCCGTGCGGCTCGTGGTCTCCGCGAGCGACGGCCACAGCTCGGCCAACGCCGGCGTGCCCACCGAAGGCGCGCTGGCCCGGCTCGAGAGCTGCGCCGAGATCCTCACCGCCGCGGACGTCGCCATCGAGGCGACCATCGCGACCGCCTTCGTCTGCCCGTTCGACGGCGACACCGACCCCGCGCGCACCGCCGCAACCGCGGCGCGCCTGGCCAAGCTCGGCGCCGGCGTGCTGCACCTCGCCGACACCATCGGCGCGGCGAACCCGAGCCTGCTGCGCCGCGGGATCGAAGCCGTGCGCGACGCGGTGCCCGACCTGCCGCTCGGCCTGCACCTGCACGACACCTACGGCTTCGCCGCCGCCAACGCGTGGGAGGGCCTGCGGCTCGGCATCCGCCGCTTCGACTCGTCGCTCGGCGGGATCGGCGGCTGCCCCTTCGCGCCCGGGGCCTCGGGCAACATCGCCACCGACGACCTCGTGCACCTGCTTCACCGCGAAGGCATCGCCACCGGCCTCGACGTCGCGAAGCTGGCCAGCCTGCGTGACGAGGTCCGGCTCGCCGTCGGGCACGAGCTCGGCTCGGCGCTCTCGTCGGTTCCTGCCGCACCCGCCGCGCTCGTCTGAAAATTCCCGTCCCGCCGGATTCCTGGTCATTCGGAGTACCGGAGCTGAGCCGATTGCTGGTAGCGTGCCCGCACCTGAACGCGCGTCCGGTACCCACCGGGGAGCGCAACGCGCGCGGCGGTGAGGCGGATCGCAATGCGAGACGATGTGGTCGAGGCGAGCTCGACCGTCGGGCACCCGCCCGACGCGGTGTGGCAGATCGTCGGCTCTCCCGAGCTCTATCCGAGATTCCTGCCGGCGATCAGCTGGTGCGAGGTGACCGAGGCCCCGCTGCGCGCGCGTGGCCCGCGCTGCCTGATCAGGCTGGCTCCCGACCGGGAAACGTTGGTGGAAGGCACCATCCACGCGGTGGTGTACCGGCCCGGCGAACACGTGGTGTGGTGCGGGCTGCCCGACGAGCGCAACTGGGTCTCGTTCGAGCTGCGCGCGCTCGCGGGCGGGGCGACGGAGATCGTGCTGCGCCTGATGCTCCCGTCGCTGCCGCCCGAGCACCACGACCTGCTCTCCCGCTCGGCGGTCAAGGGCATGCTGAAGGAACTGACGCGGCGGATCGAGCTGCAGCTGTCCGGCGAAGCCGCCGAGCCGCCGGAGTACGACCGCGCGACGACGCTGCGCACGGCCAACACGCTGGTGCGCGCGGGCGTGCTCGTGGCGGGCCGGCCGGACAAGGTCGCGAAGCAGCTCAACTCGCTTTCGCAGTGGGGCGCCACGATCGCCGGCGGCTACCTCGCGGCGACCGCGCGCGGCGCCGACGACATCGCCGTGCACGACGAACGCAACAGCCGCTCCTTCCGCGACATCGACGAGCGCAGCAACCAGCTGGCCAACTCCCTGGCGAAGCTGGACGTGCGCCCGGGCCAGCGCGTGGCGCTGATGTGCCGCAACCACGCGGCGATGGTCGAGGCGTTCGTCGGCTGCAGCAAGCTCGGCGTGGACGTGGTGCTGCTCAACACCGGCCTGTCGCCCTCCGCGGTGGAAGACGTGCTCACCGAGCACCAGCCCGCCGCGGTGCTGGCCGACGACGAGTTCGCGCAGACGATCGCAGGAGTGCAGGGCGACTTTCCCCGCGTCAGCACGTGGGACGACGCCGAGCAGGGCTACCGCACCGTCGACGAGCTCATCCACGACGCCTCCGCCGCGCGGCCGAAGCCGGCCAAACGGCCGGGCCAGATCGTGGTGCTCACCTCCGGCACCACCGGCACCCCGAAGGGCGCACGCCGGCCGACTCCGAAGGGCCTGAGCACCGCGGCGAGCATCCTCGCGCGGATTCCCTTGCGGGCACGGGACAAGATCGCCGTCGCGGCACCGCTGTTCCACAGCTGGGGTCTGGCCGCGTTGCAGGTCGGGATGTCGGTGCGGGCGGAGCTGTCGCTGATCCGCCGGTTCGACGCGGAGCAGACGCTGCGGATGATCGCCGAGCACCGCTGCGACGCGCTGTTCGCCGTGCCGATCATGTTGCAGCGCATCCACGAGCTGCCCGAGCGCGTGCGCGGCCGCTACGATCTGTCGTCACTGCGGATCGTGGCCAGCAGCGGTTCGGCGATGTCGGGCTCGTTCGTCACGTCGTTCATGGACACCTACGGCGACATCCTCTACAACTTCTACGGCTCCACCGAGGTTTCCTGGGCCAGCATCGCCGACCCGGTCGACCTGCGCGCCGCGCCGACCACCGCCGGCCGCTGCCCGCCCGGCACCCGCATCGCCATCCTCGACGACGAGCGCCGCCCCGTGCCGCCCGGCGACGAGGGCCAGATCTTCGTCGGCAACGACATGCTCTTCGACGGCTACACCAACGGCTCCAGCGTGCCGCGCTCGAAGGACCTGATGGCCACCGGCGACGTCGGCTACCAGGACGCGGCCGGCCGGCTGTTCGTCACCGGCCGCGCCGACGAGATGATCGTGTCCGGCGGCGAGAACGTGTTCCCGCGCCCGGTGGAGGAGGCGCTGGTCGCGTTGCCCGGCGTCTACGAGGCGGCCGTGGTGGGCGTGCCGGACGAGGAGTTCGGCCAGCGCCTCGCGGCGTACGTCGTGCTCCGCCGCGGCGCGCGTATGCACGCCGAGGACGTGCGACACTACATCCACCAGAAGCTGGCGCGCTTCGCCGTGCCGCGCGATGTGTACTTCGTGCCGGAGCTCCCGCGCAACGCCACGGGCAAGATCCTCAAGCGGATGCTCAACGACGACCTTTGGCCGCTGCCGCAGGCTTGAGTTCTAGTCGTCGTCGCGCCCGCTGTACCGGCGGGCGATGATCGGCGGGAGGGTGAGCAGCAGCAAGGCGTAGTAGCCCAGTGCCGGCCGGATCGCGCCGATCACGAACGCGATCGCCAGCGCCGCGACGGACAGCACGTTGTTGGCCAGCCACCGATCCGACACGGCCCCCTCGCGGGTGGCGACGTTCGGATCCCGCCGGACGATCAGCACGAGCACCGTCTGGCATGCGCTGCTGACGAGGATCGTGCCGATGTAGAACAACGTGGTGAAGCGGTCCGTGCCGAACTGGCCGGTGAGCTCCGTCGGAAACGGCAGTACCGCGATGGTGAAGAGCCAGCAGAAGTTCGTGAGCGCGAGCGCCCCGCTGTAGGCGCGGACTTCCTCGAAGATGCGGTGGTGGCCCCACCACATCCGCGCGATCACCACGAAACTCAGCACAAAGCTGAAGATCTGGTTCCAGTGCTCCAGCACGGCATCGACGGCGTCCTTGTGCTCCGCCGCCATCTCGGGCACCAGATCGGTGAGCGGCAGCACGAGCAACGTCAACGCGATGGCCACCACGGCGTCGCTGAAGAACACGAGCCGCTCGGGTGATTTCGTCCTCTCCGCATTGCTCTCCACCCTGTGATCCAACCACTTCACGTCGGGTTCGTGAATCTGGGGCAAGGGTGTCTATTCAGGACAGTCACGTCCGCAGAGCGGTAGCCGCCGTGGCCGTGACCGCCTCCGCCAAAGCAGCCAGCGCGGGTGAGTCCAGCTTCCACTGTTGCCAGTACAGCGGCACATCCGCCGGCCGGTCGGGCGCCAGATCCACCAAAGCGTCCGCCGAAGAGGACCCCCGCGTCTGGAGTTCCGGCACCATCCCCCAGCCCAGGCCGGCGGTGACGGCGTCCGCGAAGGACTGCGACGAAGGCACGTAGTGGCGGGCGCCGCGCGGCAGCGAACGGCGGGTGAGGGTGCGCAGGAAGCGGTCCTGGAGGTCGTCCTTGCGGTCGAAGAGCACGGCGGGCGCCTCGGCCAGCGCGGAAGCCAGGGGGCGGTCCGCGAGCCAGCGTGCGACGAAAGCCGGGGAGGCCATGGCGCGGTAGCGCATCAGCCCCAGGCGCGTTGAAGTGCAGCCCTGCACCGGGTGGGGCGCGGACGTGACGGCGGCCATCACGAGGCCCTCACGCAGGAGGGTGGCGGTGTGGTCCTGGTCGTTGCTGCGGAGGTCGAAGGACACGCCGGGCACGGCGGCCAGCGCGGGGAGGAACCACGTGGCCAGGGAGTCGGCGTTGACGGCGATGGGGAGGTTCACCGGGCCCACGACGCCCACCAGGCCGAGTTCCGCGCGGGTGTCCTCCTCCAGGCGCGTGAGCTGGCGGGCGAACCGTACGACGACCTGGCCCGAGTCGGTGAGCCGCACGGGTTTCGTCCGCAGGATGAGCACGCGGCCCAGGCGTTGTTCGAGCGCCTTCACGCGCTGGCTGACGGCCGACGGCGTCACGCGCAGCACGGCGGCCGCGCGGTCGAAGGACTGCTCGTCGACCACAGCGAGGAGCGTCCGGACCTGGTCGAGAGGGAGATCTGAGATCACGGCATCTAATGTTACGTAAGAATCTTTAGCTGGCCTAACCTGAAGATCTCGCCTTACGGTCGAAGGCGTGGTTCCCGCACTCGCCGCCGGCTTCGGTACCGGTCTTTCGCTCATCGTCGCCATCGGGGCGCAGAACACGTTCGTGCTGCAGCAAGGGTTGCGCGGTGGGGCGGTCAAACGACTGATCGTGGTGTGCGCGCTGTCGGACGTCGTGCTGATCGCCGTGGGGGTGAGCGGGATCGGCGCCGTGTTGCAGCGCTGGCCGGCGGCGATCACGGCGATCGGGGTCGTCGGTGGGGCGTTCCTGGTGACGTACGGGTTCCTCGCGGCGCGGCGCGCGATGAAGCCCGGCACGCTGACGACAAGCGCACTCGAGCCCGTTTCCCCGCAGCGCACGGTGCTCACCGGCCTCGCGCTGACCTGGCTCAACCCCCACGTCTACCTCGACACCGTGCTCCTGCTCGGCTCGGTGGCGGCCGGCCAGGGCGGTGGTCGCTCGGTCTTCGGCGTCGGCGCGGCGCTGGCGAGCGCCGTCTGGTTCAGCGCGCTGGGCCTGGGCGCGCGCCGGCTCGCAGGGGTGTTCGCGCGGCCGGCCGCGTGGCGGATCCTCGACGGGCTGATCGCCGTGACGATGACCGCGCTCGGCGTCTCGATGGTGCTCAGCCGGCTCGCCTGAAATCGGCAAGAAGACCAACGCGCCCAAAACGTGAACAATAAGACCGATGAGACATTTGGCGTTGATAATAACTCTGACTCAGAGCTAACGTCGAAGGCATGACCCCACCTCCCGACCTCGCCGAGCGGCTGATGTCCGCCGTGCAGGGCATCCGCCGCGTCGTGCGGCGACGGGTGCGCGCCGAAGTGCCCGGCCCTCCCCTGCCCGGCGCGCAGGTCGAGCTGCTGCGAGTGGTCGACCGGCTGCCCGGCATCGGCGTCGCCGCCGCGGCGCGCGAGCTGAGCCTCGCCGGCAACTCCGTGAGCACGCTCGTGAACCTCCTCGTCGAAGCCGGGATGCTGCGCCGCGACGTGGACCCGGCCGACCGGCGCGCCGCGCAGCTGGAGGTGACCGAGGCCGCGCGCGAGCGCATGGCGACCTGGCGCAAGGCCCGGACCGGGCTGGTCTCGGCCGCGCTCACACAGCTGTCCGAAGAGGACACCGTGTCGATCACCGCGGCCCTGCCCGCGCTGGAGAAGCTGATGGACGCCCTGAAGGAGGAGGCATGAGCGCCCCGGAAACCGATCGCGAAGCCGGGCCCGAACCCGCCGTCAGGTGCACCGGCCTGTTCCACTCGTTCGGCACCACGAAGGCCGTCGACGGCGTCGACCTGGAGATCGTGCCGGGCGAGATCTTCGGCCTGCTCGGCCCGAACGGCGCCGGCAAGACCACCACCATCCGCATGATCACCACTCTGCTGCCGCTCGACGCGGGCGCCATCACCGTGTTCGGCGTCGACGTCACGCGCCGCCGCATGGCCGTGCGCCGCCTGATCGGGTACGTGCCCCAGCAGCTCTCGGCCGACGGCGCGCTCACCGGACGCGAGAACGTGTCGCTGTTCGCGCGGCTGTTCGACGTCCCCCGCTCCCGCCGCGCCGACGAGGTCCATCGCGCACTCGACCTGGTGGGCCTGCTGAATGAAGCCGAACGGCCCGCGGGCGGCTACTCCGGCGGCATGATCCGCCGGCTCGAGCTGGCGCAGGCGCTGGTGAGCTCACCCCGGCTGCTCGTGCTCGACGAGCCGACCGTGGGCCTCGACCCGGTGGCGCGCTCGGCGGTGTGGGACCGCATCACCGAGATCCGCGCGCGCACCGGCATGACCGTGCTCGTCACGACCCACTACATGGACGAGGCCGAGCAGTACTGCGACCGCGTCGCCCTGATGCACGCCGGCCGCGTCCGCGCGCTCGGCACCCCCGCCGAGCTCGAGGCGGAGCTCGGCCCGGACTCCACTTTGGACGACGTGTTCCGGTCGATGACCGGCGACGCGCTGCAGAGCGAAACAGGAGGGATGCGCAATGTCCGCGCCACTCGCCGCACCGCCCGCCGTCTCGGCTGACCCGGGACCGCTGGAACAACTGCGCATCCTGCTCTCCCGCATCGGCGCGATGTGCCTGGTGGAGCTGCAGAAGCTGCGCCGCGACCAGTCCGAGCTGATCACCCGCGCGATCCAGCCCGCGCTGTGGCTGCTGATCTTCGGCGAGACGTTCACGCGGATCCACGCGATCCCGACCGGCTCGATCCCGTACCTCGACTACCTCGCGCCCGGCATCCTCGCGCAGTCGGCGTTGTTCATCTCCATCTTCTACGGCATCCAGATCATCTGGGAACGCGACGCGGGCGTGCTCGCGAAGCTGCTCGTCACGCCGACGCCGCGGGCCGCGCTCGTGGCGGGCAAGGCGTTCGCGGCCGGGCTGCGCGCGCTCGTGCAGGCACTGATGGTGCTCGTGCTCTCGGCCATTCTCGGCGTGGGCCTCACCGCGAACCCGCTGCGGCTGCTGGGCATGGTCGTGATCGTGATCCTCGGTTCGGCGTTCTTCTGCTGCTTCTCCATCGTGATCGCCGGCATCGTGCTCTCCCGCGAGCGGCTGATGGGGATCGGGCAGGCCATCACCATGCCGTTGTTCTTCGGGTCCAACGCCCTCTACCCAGTGGAGCTGATGCCCGGCTGGCTGAAGGTGCTCAGCCACCTCAACCCGCTGAGCTACCAGGTCGACGCCCTTCGCGGACTTCTCATCGGCACTCCGGCCAACCTCGGGCTGGACTTCGGCGTCCTAGTGGGTGCGACCGCCCTGGCGATCGGCGTCGCATCGGCTCTGCTCGGGAGGTTGGCTCGATGACAAGTTCTGCTTTACCCACCGTATTCACACGAGCTCGGTCGTAGGTTGGGGACCGTGGGAAAAGGCAAGGGGGTAGCCCCGTTCCTCGGATTGTGCGTGCTCGCAGGCGTTCTCGTCGCGGGCACGATGGCACCGGTCGCCATCGGCGCGGGTGTTTTGTCCAATCAGGTCAGTGACTCCGTCGACGCGATCTCCGCGGGCCTGGAGCACGCGGACCCGCCACTCGTGACGACGGTGACGGACCGGAACGGCAGTACGATCGCGACTTTGTACGCGCAGTACCGCATTCCGGTCACCGCGGCGCAGATCTCACCGGCGATGAAGGCCGCGATCGTCGACATCGAGGACCGCCGCTTCTACACCGAAGGCGGTGTGGACCCGCAGGGCATGCTGCGGGCGGCGGTGAACGACAGCTCGGGTGGAGACCTACAGGGCGCGTCGACGATCACGCAGCAGTACGTGAAGAACTACCTCATCAACGTCGTCGATCGCAACGACAAGACGGCACAGGACAAGGACCGCGAAGACTCGTTGGCCCGCAAGCTGCGCGAGGCCAAGATGGCCGTGCAGATCAGCCAGACCGTGTCCAAGAACGACGTGCTCGCCGACTACCTGAACGTGGTGGAGTACACCGGCACCGTCTACGGCATCGGCGCGGCCGCGGAAGCGTATTTCGGGACCACAGCGGACAAACTGACCGTGCCGCAGGCCGCGCTGCTGGCGGGCATGGTGAACAACCCGAGCGTCTACAATCCGTACACGCATCCGGACAACGCGCTCAAGCGGCGCAACACCGTCATCGATTCCATGGTCACGGCCAAGTCCATCCCCGCTTCCTTCGCCGCCACCGCGAAAGCGACACCGCTCGGCGTGGTCGGCACGCGCCCGGCCGCGCCGTCGAGCACGTGCCTGGGCGCGGCACCCGACGCCGGGTTCTTCTGCGCGTACGCGGTGAATTACCTCAAGCAGGCCGGGTTCACCGTCGACCAGCTCGACACCGGCGGCTACGTCATCAAGACCACGATGGACCCGCACGTGAGCCAGGTCGTGAAGGACGCGGTGGACGCCAACGTGCCGACGACGCAGGACGGCGTGGCCAACACGTTCGCCGTGGTGCAGCCGGGCGCGAGCGGGCACCAGGTGCTCGCGATGGTCGCCAACCGCAACTACGGCACCGATCCGGCCCAGGGCGAGACGTCCACGAACATCGTGGCCGACGCGAGCAACAAGTTCGGCGCCGGTTCGTCGTTCAAGATCTTCACCTCGGCCGCCGCGATGGTGGCGGGCAAGGCGGGGCTGAACACGCCGCTGCCCAACCCGTTCAGCAACTGCTTCACCCCGCCGAACGCGAACAAGTACACGCCGTGTTACTCGGTGAGCAACGACGGCACCAGCTACCCCGACCCGATCTCGCTCGCCAGCGGCCTGGCGACGTCGCCGAACGTCGCGTTCGTGGGGCTCGAGTCGCAGGTCGGCATGCCCGCCGTGCTGGACATGGCCCGCAAGCTGGGGCTGCGCAACACCCTCGCCACCAACGACGCGGGCAACCCGCCGATCACCGACCCGTCGGACTCGCGGTCGAAGAACCCGCAGTACGACGAGCCGCAGTCGCAGTACTTCCAGAACCTGCTCTCGTTCACCCTCGGCAACAGCCCGGTGAGCCCGCTGGAGATGGCGAACGTCTCGGCGACGCTGATGAGCGGCGGCACGTGGTGCCCGCCCAACCCGATCCTGTCGGTGACCGACCGCAACGGCCAGGCTGTGCCCGTGAAGCAGCAGGGGTGCGAGCAGGTGATCCCGACGGGCGTCGCCAACACATTGGAGGCCGGGCTTTCGCAGGACACCACGGTGGGCACCTCGGCCGCCGCCGCGCACTCGGCCGGCTGGACGCGCCCGGACATCGGCAAGACGGGGACCACGCAGCTGTCGGAATCGGTCGCGTTCGTCGGCGGGGTGGACAACTTCGCCGTGTCGTCCATGGTCTTCGCCGACGGCCCGCACCCGGAGGAGATCTGCCCCGGCACCCCGGTGCACCTCGGCAACTGCGGCCACGGCGCGTTCGGTGGCACGGTGGCGGCCCCGCCGTACTTCCACGCGATGAGCACGCTGCTGGCGGGTGTCCCCGACACCCCGATCCCGCCGCCGGACCCGCAGTACCTCGACGCGCGGAACTGAACCCCCGCCGCACTCCCCCTGACGTCGGCTCGACCGGCTCGTTGACCCGGTTTCGCACGCCGTGTCACGATTCCGGTTCCGATGGCCGATTTCAGGGGGGAGTGAGGCCATGAAGGAATCCTCGGCGCACCGGCGAAGACCACCGGCCGAGCCGTCATGGCGAGAGATCGACCTCGCCCGGATGTGGCTGGCGCGGCACGGGATCGCCGTGTCCCTGCCGACCCGGCTGCTGAGCATCCGGATCGCCGCCCGCACTTCGCCCTCGGCGTGGCTGCGCACGTTCCCGGTGTACGCCGGGCTCGCGATCATCGGTGCCGTGGGATACCAGAGCCTGCAGTACCTGCCGGGCGTGCGAGGCGTCGAGATGACCGAGGCCACCACCCTCTTCCTGCTGTTCGCCGCGCTCCAGATCAGCCAGTGGCGCGCCCGGCGGCGCCGTGAGCGTTCCCTCGACCTGCTCGTGCCGCACCGCATCACCGGAGCCGCCCGGCCGATCGGCGTGATCGACGCCTGGTACACCGCGACAGCGGTCACGACCTTCGCGGGCGGGGCTCTGCTGGCACTGTCCATGTTCGTTGCCGCGGCCGGCGCACGGACGTACGCGTGGAGCTGGGTCGGCCTGCTCACCGCAGGAGCGCTCTGCACCACCGTCGTCGTGCAGCCGGGATCGCGCAGTGGCGGCGGAAACTGCCGCCCGGCTATTACGGTGCGCCGGAAATCGCAGACCCGACGGCCGCGGGCGACGGCGTGTGACAGTCCGTCGTCCGCGGCGGAGCCGGAACCTCAGCCGAACAGGGGCGGCGGCAGTTCCTCCGCCAGCACGATCGACTTCAGCTGCGTGTACATGTCCAGCGTTTCCTTGCAGTACTCCCGGCCGAGGCCGCTGCCCTTGTAGCCGCCGAAGGGCGAGCCGTCGACGAGGTTGAAGTACTGGTTGACCCACACGGAGCCGGCGTGGAGGCGGTCGGCCGTGCGCATCGCGTTCTTCAGGTTGGTGGTGTAGATGCCGGCGGCGAGGCCGTACTCGACGTCGTTGGCCTGGTCGATCAGCGCGTCGTAGTCCTTCCAGCGGATGACCGACAGCACCGGGCCGAAGATCTCCTCCTGCGCGATGCGGCTGGAGTTCTCGGTCTCGAACACGGTCGGCTCGATGAACCAGCCGTGCTCGCTGCCGGCCACCGTCGTGCGGCCGCCGCCGGTGACCAGGGACGAGTCGGAGCGGCCGGAGTCGATGTAGTCCAGCACGCGCCGGCCCTGCTTTCCCGACACGAGACAGCCGAGGCGCGTGGCGGGGTCGAGCGGGGAGCCGACGCGCACGCCCTGGAAGCTCGCGGAAAGCTTGCCCAGGAAGTCGTCGTATAGGTCGTCGTGCACGAACAGGCGGGTACCGGCGAGGCACGACTGGCCGTTGCAGTAGGTGGCGGCGAACGTCGCGTTGTCGATGACGCGGTCGAGGTCCTCGATGTCGGGGAACACGATGTTCGGGCTCTTGCCGCCCAGCTCCAGCGACACCGGCACGAGCCGCTCGGCGCCGGCGTGCGCGACGAGCCGCCCGACCTCCGCGGAGCCGGTGAAGGCGAGCTTGTCCACGTCCGGGTGTGCCGTGAGCGCGGCGCCGGCCTCGTCGCCGAAGCCCGGCACGACGTTCACCACGCCGGGTGGGAAAAGTTCGGCGAGCTTCGTGCACAGTTCCAATGTGGACAGTGACGCGTTCTCGTCCGGCTTGAGCACCACCGTGTTCCCGGCCGCGAGCGCCGGGGCGAGCTTGAACGCGGTCATGATCGCGGGCACGTTCCACGGGATGATCTGCCCGACGACGCCGATCGGTTCGCGCTTGGCGATGGCCCAGCCGCCGGCGACGGGGTGGTTCCAGCCGTCGTGCGTGACGGCGGCCGAGGCGAAGAACCGGTACTGCCCCACCGCGATCCGGTGGTCCAGCGGCGTTTCGAAGATCGTGCGGCCGATGTCCATCGTGTCGATGGCGGCCAGGCGCTCGGCGTTGGCCTCGATCCAGTCGGCGAGGCGGTGCAGCAGCAGCGACCGCTCCTCGGGGCGAGTGGCGGCCCACTTCGGGAACGCCGCGCGGGCGGCGGCCACGGCGGCGTCGACGTCGGCCGCGCCGCCGCGGGTGATCGTCGCGAGCTGCGCGCCGGTCGCGGCGTCCACCGCCGGGAAGGTCTCGGTGGAGAGCGAGCGGAACTCACCGTTGATCAGTGGTTCGTAGTGGGAAGCGAGCGCCGGTTCGAGCTGTTCGACAGTCACAGGTGCCCTCCTCCGACAGTGACGTGGCTTACATCTCCTGCGGAGTATTCGGCACCGCGACGGTGAGTCAACGCGGCGTGCGTTCCCCGGCCCCCGCCGTGCGCGAACCGGCTTTCCACAACGGGGGACGCGGCTATCCGTTGCCGCGCAAGGTGTCCGACGGGCCACAGCCGTAGAGACGCCGGTGCTCGGCGCTGAACCGCCCGGCGTTGCCGAAGCCCCACCGCGCCGCGACGGATGCCACCGTCGTCTCTTCCGGCGACCGCTCACGCAGCTCCGCGTGCGCCCGGCGCAGCCGTGTCTCCCGCAGGTACGCCACCGGCGAAGGCCGCCCCGCCCGGCTGAACGCGGCCTGCAGCCCACGCACGCTCAGCCGCGCCGCGGCCGCGATCTCGAGCAGCCCGATGTCCTCCGCGGCGTTCAGTTCGATGAATGCCTCGGCCCGCCGCACGGCCGCGGGTGACACCTGGCCCGTCGGCTCGGCCTCCGCTTCGCCGAACGTGCTCGGATACGCCTCCAGCAACGCGGTCGCCGCGAGCCGGAAGAGCTGGGCGGCGAGCAGCGGGCTGCCCGCCATCCCGTCCGCCGACCGCGTTTCCTCCAGCAGCAGCCGGGTCGCGGTATCCCACCGGCGGGCGGCGGCGGCCGACGCGGGCGCGCCGAGCACGAAGCGCACCGGCCGCGGTTCGTCCCACCCGCGCAGCTCGGCGGCGATCCGTTCGAGCCCGTCGCGGTCCAGCACGGTGTTGAGCACCTCGGCGCTGTCGTACCACCGCAGCTGGTACGAGCCGTACGCGTCCATCACGAGCGCGCCCGGCCCGGCGCCGACCAGACCGTCGGCGGTCGAGCGGACGGCGAAGCGGCCCTTGAGCGGACGCGTGACGAGCACGAAGTCGTCGAACGGCACCGGGTCCACGCGCACCTCGGGCCCGCCGTACACGAGGTCGAACAGCCGCACCTTGGCGAACCCGCGCGAGCTCTGCCGGCAGACGAACCCGCGCTCGCCGCCGACGAGGTCGAGCCGGTGCGGGCAGTAGACGTCGCTGAGCCGCGACCGCGCCTCGTCCGGATCGCGGGTGTCGACCTCGGGTTTCACGACCGCAGCCATGACTCGGCCCCCTTCGGCCGCTCTAGCGCCTTCCTGACGATCGTAAATTGTATTACAGTGGCGTTCTCTTGACGGCCGCCACGGGAAATGAGGTCAGCCGTGCAGCTCACGCCCAGTGCCCACTCGGATACGTTCTGCCGGGACAACTTGCCTCCCTTCGACCAGTGGCCGCACCTGCTCTTCGAGCTTCCCGAACTGCACTACCCCGATCGGCTCAACGCCGCAACCCGCCTGCTCGACGGAGCCGTCGAGCAATGGGGCCCCGACCGGCCCGCGGTGCTCTCGCCGACGAGCACCTGGACCTATGGCGAACTGCTCGTCCGCGCCAACCAGATCGCGGGCACGCTGGTGAGCCTCGGTGTGGTGCCGGGCAACCGCGTGCTGCTGCGCGGCCCGAACACGCCGTGGCTCGCCGCGTGCTGGCTCGGCGTGCTCAAGGCCGGCGCGGTCGCCGTGACCACCATGCCGATGCTGCGCACGCACGAGCTGACGAAGATCGTCGACGCGTCCTCCCCCACGCTCGCTCTCGCCGACCACCGCTACACCGAGGACCTGCTGCCGTTCGCCCTGCCGCTGCTCGCCTTCGGCGGCGACTCCCCCGACGACCTCTCGGCCCGGTGCGCGACGCAGCCCGAGACGTTCGCCGACGTCGAGACGGCCGCCGACGACGTGGCGATCCTGGCCTTCACCTCCGGCACCACCGGGCGACCCAAGGCCACCATGCACTTCCACCGCGACCTCATCGCCATCGCGGACACGTTCTCGCGCCACGTCGTGAAGCCCGAGCCCACCGACCTGTTCACGGGCACGCCGCCGCTCGCCTTCACGTTCGGCCTCGGCGGGCTGCTCGTGTTCCCGCTGCACGCGGGCGCGGCCACGCTGCTGGTCGAGCGCGCGACGCCGCCGGAGCTGGCCGACCTCGCGGCGGCCCATGGCGTCACGGTGCTGTTCACCGCCCCCACGGCCTACCGCGCGATCCTCGCCTCCGACCGAAGAGCCGCGCTGTCGGCGCTGCGCCGCGCGGTCTCGGCGGGCGAGGCGCTGCCCGAGAGCGTCGCCGTCGACTTCCACGAGGCCACCGGCCGCTGGCTCATCGACGGCATCGGCAGCACGGAGATGCTGCACGTGTTCATCTCCGCCGCCGACGAGGAAACCCGCCCGGGTTCCACCGGGCGCGCCGTGCCGGGGTTCCGCGCGCGGATCGTCGACGACGAGGGCCGCCCGGTGCCCGACGGCACGCCCGGCCGGCTCGCCGTGCAGGGCCCCACGGGCTGCCGCTACCTGGCCGACGACCGCCAGACCGTGTTCGTCGAAGACGGCTGGAACCTCACCGGCGACACGTATGTGCGCGACGCCGACGGCTACTTCCACTACCGCGCCCGCAGCGACGACATGATCGTGTCCTCGGGTTACAACATCGCCGGCCCCGAGGTCGAGGAAGTCCTCATGGCGCACCCCGACGTGCTGGAGTGCGCGGTGGTCGCCGCGCCGGACGAGGCGCGCGGGTCGATCGTCGCGGCGTACGTGGTGCTGCGCGAAGGCGCGGACAGCGACGCCGCGATGGTCAAACAACTGCAGGACTTCGCGAAATCCGTTGCGGCGCCGTACAAGTACCCGCGACGGGTGGAGTTCGTGACCGAGCTGCCCCGCAACCCCAGCGGCAAGGTGCAACGGTTCCTCCTGCGCCGCCGAGCGGCCGGCCAGTCCGCGGAACCGCAGCCCGTCAACCCCTGAGCGGGGCCGAGCCCGTCAGTGCGACCGCGCGGGCATCAGGTTCCAGCCGAGGGTGACCACGGTGCCGTCCACGCCGGGCGTGATGTCGGCGTGGTCGGCGCTCGCGCGCAGCAGCAGAAGCCCCCGGCCGCGCAGCGACACGGGGTTCGGGTCGTCGACCGGCGCGCGCCAGTGCCCGTGGTCGGTGATCACGACCTCGACGCGGTCCCGCCGCACCACGGCTTCGAGGTCGAGCAGACCCCGCCCGTCGCCTCCGTACGCGTGGTCGGCGACGTTGGCCAGCGCTTCGTAACTGGCGAGCACGATGTCCTGCGCCCGATCCTCGGGCACGCCCGCCGCGCGCACCCACGCCGTGAGCCGGTGGCGCAGCGCGCGCAGGGCACCCGGCTCGGCCACGACGTCGCGGCAGCTCAGCGGGGTCCCGCCCGGCTGGATTTCCTGGGGAAGATTGTCTTCGGGCAGGGCCACGATCACGCCTCCGTTCCCGAAGCGAGCGCCTCGTCGACGGTGGTGAACAGGCCGATCCACGTGTCGAGCCCGGTGCTGGTGAGCGGCCGCGTCGTGACGTGGGTCGTCGAGACCACGCGCAGCCCTCGCTCACCCAGCCGCTGGTGCGCCGCGGCCAGCACCTGGAGCCCGGCCGAGCTGAGGAAGGTGACCTTGCGCAGGTCGACCACGAGCACCTCGGGACTCTCGTCGACCACACCGGTCACGATGTCGTCGAGCTCGGGCGCGGTGACCAGGTCGATCTCGCCCGCGACGGTCACCACGGCGGCCCGCTCGTGCCACCGCACCGTGACCAGCAGATCGCCGGTCTCGGGCACATCCCGGGGAGAAGACGTCACGAGATCCCATCGTGCAGGATCGCCGCCGCGCGCGCCACTGCCGGCGCTCAGCGCGGCAGCTTCACGACAGTGACGAAGAAGTCGTCGATCTGGCGCACGACCTCCACGAACCGGTCGAAGTCCACGGGCTTGGTCACATACGCGTTGGCGTGCAGGTCGTAGCTGCGCAGGATGTCCTCCTCCGCCTCCGACGTCGTCAGCACGACGACCGGGATGCTGCGCAGCTCCGGCGTCGCCTTGACCTCGGCGAGCACCTCGCGCCCGTCCTTGCGGGGCAGGTTGAGGTCCAGCAGGATCAGGCCCGGGCGCGGCGCGTCGGCGTACCGGTCCTCGCGGCGCAGGAACTGCAGGGCCTCCACCCCGTCGGCCACCACGTAAAGCGCGTTGCGGATCTTGTGGTGCTCGAACGCCTCCTGCGTCATCAGCACGTCGCCCGGGTCGTCCTCGACGAGCAGGATGTCGATGGGGGCCATGGTTTCGGTCATGCGTCCTCGTTCCCGGTTCGGGTCTCGAGCAGGGGCTCGGTGTGCTCGGTGTGCTCGGTCCGCGCTGGTTCCGGCTCGGGGGCCGGATCGGGCGCGGGCAAGGTGAAGCGGAAGCGGCTGCCTTCGGTCACCTCGGTGTCGAGCCAGATGCGGCCGCCGTGGAACTCCACGATCTTGCGGCACATCGCGAGCCCGATCCCGGTCCCACCGTAGGCCGACTTGCTGTGTAGCCGCTGGAAGATGACGAAGATCCGCTCGGCGTACTGCTTCTCGATGCCGATCCCGTTGTCGGACACGGAGAACAGCCACTCGTCGCCCTGGCGCTCGGCGCTCACGCGGACGACGGGCGGGACTTCGCTGTGGAACTTCAGCGCGTTGTTGACCAGGTTCTGCAGCACGGCGGTGAGCAGCGGCCCTTCGCCCCGGACCCGGGGCAGCTCATCGCGCTCGATCCGCGCGCCGGTTTCTTCTATCACGGGCTCGAGGTTGCCGAGCGCGTCGTCGAGCAGCTTCCCGGTGTCCACCACGGTCATCTCGCCCGCGCGGCGGCCCACGCGGGAGAAGGAAAGCAGGTCGTTGATGAGGTTCTGCATGCGCTTCGCGCCGTCGACGGCGAAGGCGATGTACTGCTCGCCGCGTTCGTCGAGCTGGCCTTTGTAGCGACGTTCGAGCAGCTGGCAGAAGCTCGCCACCTTGCGCAGTGGCTCCTGCAGGTCGTGCGAGGCCACGTAGGCGAACTGCTCGAGGTCCGAATTGGACCGTTCGAGCTCCTGCGTGCGGGTGTCGAGCAGCTCGTGCGCCTGCTTCAGCTCGCTCACCTCGCTCACGATCCGCAGGCGCATCGCGTCGACGTCGGCGCCGAGTTCCACGAGCTCACGCGGACCGGTGCCGTGCACGGGCCGGTGGATGTCGTCGGTGTCGGACACCCCGCGGACCTCGGCGGCCAGCCGCATGATCGGCACCGTGATCACGCGCCGCAGCAAGACCCACAGCAGCACGAACAGGATCACCACGAGCCCGGCGATCACGAGCAGCAGCACGGTGAGCTGGGTGGCGGCGCCGTTGAGGTCGGCCCGGCCGGTGTCGCGCGCGGCCGAGAGATGCGCCGACAGCGTGTCGAGGGTGGCTCGGACGCGGTCGAACAGGTTCTTTCCGGCGTCCGCCGCGCCGACCCCGGGTGGCGGCGCGCCGGTCGACGCGGGCTTCGTGACGGCATCCTGCCACGCACCCGCCGCCCGCAGCACGGCCTCGAGGTCGTCACCGGTCCGGGTGCCGGGCACCGCGCCGAGGCGGCGCAGCTCCGCCGCGGCGATGGACTGCTGCGAACGGCCGGCCAGGTAGGGGTCGAGGAACTCGCGCCGGCCGGTGAGCAGAAACCCGCGGATGCCGGTCTCCTGGTTCAGCAGCGCCTGCGAAAGCGCGTTGGCCTGCAACAGCTGCGGGCCGCTCTGGTCGAGCAGACGGCTGCGGGCGTCGTTGAGGTTGCCCACCGCGAGGACCCCGCCGGCGACCGCCGCCAGCAGGAGCACCGCCTCGACGAGGCCGACCATCGAGACCCAGCGCCGGATCGGCCAGTGCCGCTGCGCTCGGACGTACCGGCTCACTCCGCGGCCTCCTCCCGATCTTCGAGGTGTGTGAGCATGGTGAGGGCGACGTCGTCGTCGAGCGGGCCGGCGTTGAGCTCCTCGACGCGGGTGATGAGCCGGTCGAGCACCACGCCGTGGCCGGTGTCCGGGCCGGCCTCGCCGAGGAGCTCGACGAGCAACCGCGCCATCTCCTCGTGGCCGAGACGCTCCGCTCCGCCGCCGACGCGGCCCTCGAAGATGCCATCGGTGTAGAGCACGAGCGACCAGCCGGGTTCGAGGTCGACGTCCAGCGGGTCCCAGCGCGCGTCCGGGACGACGCCGAGCGGCACGCCCAGCTTTTCGCCGGACAGCAGGCGGCCGGTGCCGTCGCGGCCGATCAGCAGCGGGGGCGGGTGGCCGGCGAGGCTCATCCGCGCCGATCGGCGGTCGGGGGCGACGACGACCGTGCACAGCGTCGCGAACAGCGGGCGGATCCGCTCGTGCACGAGGACGCGCTCGACCGTCGCGAGCACGTCGGCCATCGGCATGCCGGCCAGCACCAGCGCACGCCACGCGATGCGCAGCGCGACGCCGAGGGCGGCTTCGTCCGGGCCGTGGCCGCAGACGTCGCCGATCACCAGGTGCACGGTGCCGTCGGTGAGCTCCACGGCGTCGTAGAAGTCGCCGCCCAGCAGTGAGCCGTTGCGGCCCGGGCGGTACTTCGACGCCAGCTCCAGGCGCGGGTCGGCGAGCAGCGGGGAGGGCAGCAGGCCACGTTCCAGGCGCGAGTTCTCGCTGGCCAGCAGCTGTTGCTGCAGCAGCTGCTGCTCCACCTGCTCGGTGCGCTTGCGTTCCCACGCGTAGCGCAGCGCCTTGCCCAGCAGCGGGCCGTCGACCTGGTTCTTGCCGAGGTAGTCCTGGGCGCCCGCGGCGACGGCGGCGACCCCGGTGGTCTCGTCGTTCTGCCCGGTCAGCACCACCACGGCGGTGCCGGGCGCGTGCTGGCGCAGCCGCGTGAGCCCGGTGAGGCCCATGGCGTCGGGGAGCTGGAGGTCGAGCAGGATGCAGTCGGCGACGACCGGGCCGGCGAGGGCTTCGGCCAGCGTCCGCGCGCGGGCGAGGGTGGCCGGCACCGCGGCGTCGGCGAGCAGCTCTTCCACGATCAGGGCGTCGCCGTCGTCGTCCTCGATCAGGAGGACGCGCAACCGCGAACCCGACGTGGCCGGAACAGCCGGCGGGAGCACCGGTGAGGTGTCCCGCTCCATGGTGTCCGGCAAATCCGTGTTCGACAGAGCAACCAGCCTTTCGAGAACCGTGCTGTCCCGATACCACCCGCGCGCGATTCGAGGCGACACGAAGGAGAGCCCGGGCGCGGACGAATCCACACCGGGGCTCGAAGGCTGCCTTTTCAACCTCCGCTCACCCTAGCCCGACCGCATCGTGCGGCCTATGCCGGACATGCCGGAGGGTCCCGCTACACGGTGAACCGGTCGGGGTCCGCGGCCTTCCAGTCGACGGCCCACTCCTCGGGTGGCTCGGCGAGCAGCTGCCCCGGCTCCAGCCAGTCGTACAGCTCGGCGTAGGAGCGCACCACGTGCGGGTCGAGGCGGCGGCGCAGCTGGTGCGGCGCGAGGTGGGCCGGGTCGGACACACCCATCGCGGCCATGATCTGCAGGGCCCCGGCGACCGTCGAGTGTTGGTAGCGCTGCACCCGCTGCGACTTGTCCCCGACGTCGAGCGCGCGCCCGCGCCGCGGGTCCTGTGTGGCGACGCCGACCGGGCACTTGTTGGTGTGGCAGCGCTGCGACTGGATGCACCCGACGGCGAACATCATCGCCCGCGCGGCGTTGGTGTAGTCGGCGCCTTGAACCAGGCGCTTCACCAGATCGGCGCCCGTGGCGACCTTTCCGCTGGCGCCCAGGCGGATGCGGTCGCGCAGGCCGGTGCCGACGAGTGCGTTGTGGACGGTGATGAGCCCTTCGGTGAGCGGCGTGCCGAGGTGGTCGGCGAACTCCAGCGGCGCGGCGCCCGTGCCGCCCTCGGAACCGTCGACGACGATGAAGTCGGGCGTGACCTCTTCGTCCGCCATCGCCTTGCACAGCGCCAGCACCTGCCGCCGCGAGCCGACGCACAGCTTGAAGCCGGTGGGCTTGCCGTCCGCGAGCTCGCGCATGCGCGCGACGAAGTGCACCAGCTCACGCGGGGTGGAGAAAACGCGGTGGTACGGCGGGGAAATCACGGTCTGCCCGATCGGGACGTCGCGCACCCGGGCGATCTCGGCGTTGACCTTCGAGCCGGGCAGCACCCCGCCGATCCCGGGCTTCGCGCCCTGGGAAAGCTTGAGCGACACGCACTTCACGGCGTCGTGCTGCGCCTTGTCGGAGAACTCGGCGGCGTCGAAGTCGCCGTCGGAGGTGCGGCAGCCGAAGTAGCCGGTGCCGACCTCCCAGATCAGGTCTCCCCCGCCCTTGAGGTGGTACTCCGACAGGCCGCCCTCGCCCGTGTCGTGCGCGAACCCGCCGAGCGCGGCGCCCTTGTTGAGCGCGAGGATCGCGTTGGCAGACAGGCTGCCGAAGCTCATCGCGGAGACGTTCAGCAACGCCATGTCGTAGGGCTTCGTGCAGTCCGGCCCGCCGATCCGCACGCGCGGCGGCGTCTCCGCCTGCTTGACCGGAGCCATGGAGGGCACGAGGAACTCGTAGCCGTCGGCGTACACGTCGCGCTCGGTGCCGAACGGCTCCTCCGCGTCGGTGCCCTTCGCGCGCTGGTAGACGATGCTGCGCACGTTGCGGTCGTACGGGCGCCCGTCGAAGTTGCGCTCGATGAAGTACTGCTGCAGCTCCGGGCGGATGGCCTCCAGCAGGAACCGAGCGTGGCCGAGCACGGGGTAGTTGCGCAGCACGGAATGCTTCGTCTGCAGCAGGTCGTACACGCCGACCAGCGCCGGCACCAGCAGCGGCCCGGCAAGGAACCACCACCAGGCGTTGCCGGCCGCCAGTACCACCCCACCCGCGGCCACCACCACGAGCAGCGCCACCGCGCCGAACCTCACCGCACTCAATCCACGCACGGGGAGAACGTAGCCGCAGCACCGCCTTTGCGCAGGTCCGGGCGGCCTTTCGGGCCGCTGGGCCAGGTCGTTTCGTCCCGTTCGTGCCCGATCGACTACCGGAACCGGACACAGCCGACGTGGTGTGACCCACGCCGGCCGTGCTTCCGGGTCAGTACGCCAGGTTCGGCCGCAGCCAGCGCTCCACCTCGCCCAGGTCCAGGCCACGCCGGCGGGCGTAATCCTCGACCTGGTCGCGGCCGAGGCGCCCGACGGTGAAGTAGCGGGACTCGGGGTGCGCGAAGATCAGACCGCTGACGGCGGCGGCCGGGGTCATCGCGTACGACTCGGTGAGGTCGATGCCGAGCTCGCGGGCGCCGAGCAGGTCGAAGAGGTCCTTCTTCTCGCTGTGGTCGGGGCTCGCGGGGTAGCCCAGCGCCGGGCGGATGCCGCGGAAGCGTTCGGCGTGCAGGTCCTCCAGCTTGGGCTGCGCGTCGGGCTCGAACCAGCGGCGGCGGGCCTCCAGGTGGATGAACTCGGCGAACGCCTCGGCCAGGCGGTCGGCCAGGGCCTTGACCATGATGGCGCGGTAGTCGTCGTGCTCGGCTTCGTAGTGGTGCGCCAGATCCTCGGCTCCGTGGATGGCCACGGCGAAGCCGCCGAGGTGGTCGCCGGACGGCGCGATGTAGTCGGCCAGGCAGCGGTTGGCGCGACCTTCGGGCTTCTTCGTCTGCTGGCGCAGCATCGGGAAACCGCGGCCGGCGTACTCGCCGTCGAGCAGGATGTCGTCACCCTCGGAGTGCGCGGGCCAGTAGCCGTACGAGCCGCGGGCGGTGAAGGAGCCGTTGACGATGATCTCGTCGAGCAGCGTGTTCGCGTCGTCGAAGAGCTCACGCGCGACGGGCTGCTCCAGGATCGCCGGGTACTTGCCCTTGAGCTCCCAGGCCAGGAACAGGAACTGCCAGTCGACCATCTCGCGCAGCTCGGCGATCGTCGGCTCGACCACGCGCACGCCCGTGAACTCCGGCACGGGCACGTCGTCGAACGACACGTGCTCGCGATTGGCCCGGGCCTGCTCGACGGTGAGCAACGGCGTCGCGTGGCGGTTCTCGTGCTGTTCGCGCAGGCGCTGCTGCTCCGCGCGGTTGGCGACGTTTAGCACGTCGGAGCGGTCCGTGTCGAGCAGGTCGGACACCACGCCGACCACGCGCGACGCATCGAGCACGTGCAGGGTGGAGTGGTCGTAGACCGGCGCGATCTTCACGGCCGTGTGCTGCTTCGACGTGGTGGCGCCGCCGATGAGCAGCGGCAGCTTCAGCCCGCGCCGCTGCATTTCCGTGGCCACGCTGACCATCTCGTCGAGCGAGGGCGTGATCAGCCCCGACAGCCCGATCACGTCGGCACTCTCGGCCACCGCCGTGTCGAGGATCTGCGCGGCGGGGACCATCACGCCGAGGTCGATCACCTCGTAGTTGTTGCAGCCCAGCACCACGCCGACGATGTTCTTGCCGATGTCGTGCACGTCGCCCTTCACCGTGGCGAGCACGACCTTGCCCTGGCCGCGGGAGGTGTCGATGCGGCCTTCGAGGCGCATCTTCTCCTTCTCCGCCTCCATGTACGGCTCGAGGTAGGCCACCGACCGCTTCATCACGCGGGCGCTCTTCACGACCTGCGGCAGGAACATCTTGCCGGAGCCGAACAGGTCGCCGACGATCTTCATGCCGTCCATCAGCGGGCCCTCGATCACCTCCAGCGGCCGGTCGAACTGCTGACGCGCCTCTTCGGTGTCGGCTTCGATGAAGTCGACGATGCCGTGCACGAGCGCGTGCGACAGCCGCGCGCCGACCGGGCCCTCACGCCAAGACAGGTCGACAGTTCGCTTGGTACCGCTGCCCTTCACCGTCTCGGCGAACTCGACGAGCCGGTCGGTCGCGTCCTCGCGCCGGTCGAAGAGCACGTCCTCGACGAGCTCCAGCAGGTCCTTCGGGATGTCCTCGTAGACGGCGAGCTGGCCCGCGTTGACGATGCCCATGTCGAGCCCCGCGCGCACGGCGTGGAACAGGAACGCCGAGTGCATCGCCTCGCGCACCACGTCGTTGCCGCGGAAGGAGAACGACAGGTTCGAGATGCCGCCGGACGTGTGCGCGCCGGGACAGCGCTCCTTGATCCTGGGCAGGGCCTCGATGAAGGCCTTGGCGTAGCCGTTGTGCTCGCTGATGCCGGTGGCGACGGCCAGCACGTTCGGGTCGAAGATGATGTCCTCGCCCGCGAAGCCCGCCTGCTGCGTGAGCAGGTCGTAGGCGCGGGCGCAGATGTCCACCTTGCGCTGCGCGGTGTCGGCCTGGCCTTTCTCGTCGAACGCCATCACGACGACACCGGCGCCGTAGTCGCGGATGCGGCGGGCCTGCTCCAGGAACGGGCCCTCGCCCTCCTTGAGGCTGATGGAGTTGACCACGCCCTTGCCCTGCACGCACCGCAGGCCGGCTTCGAGCACGCTCCAGCGTGAGCTGTCGATCATCACCGGGATGCGCGCGACCTCGGGCTCGGTGGCGATGAGGTTGAGGAACGTGGTCATCGCCTGCACGGAGTCGAGCAGGTCGGCGTCCATGTTCACGTCGAGCAGGTTGGCGCCGCCTCGCACCTGCTCCAGCGCGACGTCCACGGCCGCCTGGTGGTTGTCGCCCTCGATGAGGCGGCGGAACTTCGCGGACCCCGTGACGTTGGTGCGCTCGCCGATCATCACGAAGCCGGTGTCCTCGCCGATCGTGAACGGCTCCAGCCCGCTGAAGCGCGAGCGGTGCGCCGGCTCGGGCACCTCGCGCGGTGCCAGGCCCTGCACGGCTTCGGCGATCTTCGCGATGTGCGCGGGCGTGGTGCCGCAGCAGCCGCCGACGATGTTGACCATGCCCTCGCCCGCGAACTCGCCGAGCATGCCGCCGGTCTCGCCGGGCGTCTGGTCGTAGCCGCCGAACGCGTTGGGCAGGCCGGCGTTGGGGTGGCATGCGGTGTAGGTGCCCGCGATCTTCGCCAGCTCCTCCACGTGCGGGCGCATCTCCGCGGCACCCAGCGAGCAGTTCACGCCGACGACCAGCGGTTCCGCGTGGGCGACGGAGCTCCAGAACGCCTCCACCGTCTGCCCGGACAGCGTGCGGCCCGACAGGTCCACGATCGTCACGGAGATCCACAGCGGCAAGTGCGGCGCGACCTCGCGCGCGGCCGTGATGGCGGCCTTGGCGTTGAGGGTGTCGAAGATCGTCTCGATGAGCAGCAGGTCGACGCCGCCGTCGGCGAGTGCCTGGATCTGCTCGGCGTAGGAGGCCTTGACCTCCTCGAAGGTCACCGCGCGAAACGCCGGGTCCTCGACGCGCGGCGAGAGGGAGAGCGTGACGTTGAGCGGGCCGATGGAGCCGGCCACGAAGCGGCCACCGAACTCGTCGGCCGCCTGGCGCGCCAGCGCGGCCGCGCGCAGGTTCATCTCCCGCACGTGGTCCTGCAGGCCGTAGTCGGCCTGGCCGATGCTGGTGGCGGTGAAGGTGTTGGTGGTCGTGATGTCCGCGCCCGCGGCCAGGTACTGGCGGTGGACGTCGAGGATCACGTCGGGCCGGGTCAGGTTCAGCAGGTCCGGGTCGCCGGTTACGTCCTTGGGGTGTCCCTCGAGCCACTCGTCGCGGTAGTCCTCGGGGGTCAGACCGGCGCCCTGCAGCATCGTGCCCCACGCGCCGTCGAGCACGGCGATGCGCTGGTCAAGCAGGTCCCGCAGGCTTTCGGTCCTGCACTGCTGAGTCCTGAGCTGCTGGGTCATGCCACCTCCGTCGTAGTCACGGAGGCGCCCTTCGGTTCACAGTGGAGCCGGCCGAGCGTGGCGGACTCACATGGTCCGTTGCAGCGCCTCTCGACCTTGGTAGTCGAGACTACCGGATCCCTTTGTCACCGGCAGCCACCGTTCACACTCCGGGACGGTCAGTCACCGAGCGGCGCACCCCGCCACTTCCACTCCGTCCGCCGTGACCTGCCCGGCAACGCGATCCGGCCCGCGCACCAGCGGAGGCCGTCCCACGGATCGGACGCCGGGGCCTCGCCCGGGAACAGCCGCGCGACGACGTTCGCGCAGACTTCACGAGGCGGGTCGAGCTCGGTGCCGAGGCCGGCGGCGAGGTCCTCGCCGTGCAGCAGGAGCTCGGCGCAGCCCATGGCGGCGAAGCCGGCGGGGTCGGCTCGGCCGGTGGGGTGGTAGGCCCGGGTGTCTTCCGCGCTCGTGCTGACGGCCGCTTGAAGGAGGCGGGCGCCGGTGAGGGCAAGCTCCAGGAGTTCCTGGGGCGTGGCGCCTTCATCGGCCTTCGCGAGGAAGCGCACGTAGTGGTCTTGCGGCGCGCTGACCACCTGGGCGGCGTACGACATCAGCACGTCCCCGACGTGCTCCGCGGTCTGGCGGCAGTCCCAGTCGAGCTCGCCGGCTGTGCGGGTCCAGTCCTGGGTGACCGTGGGGCGAAGCGTGTTTTCGACGCTTTCCAGCGCTCGGCCGAGGTCCGCGGCGGTGACGGTCATGGGGTCATGGTGCCTCAGCCGGGGTTGAGCTCCTTGCGCAACCGGGTGAGCGCCCGGTGCTGCTGCACGCGGACAGCGCCCGCGGTGAGGCCCAGCGCCTCGGCGGTCTCCTCGGCGGACAGGCCGATGATCACGCGCAGGACGAGGATCTCGCGCTGCCGGTCGGGCAGGACCCGCATGAGGTCGGTCATGCGCTCGTCCAGCGCCTGCCGCTCGACGACCAGCCTGGCACCGCGGCGCGCGTCGGCGACCTTCTGCTGGGCGATTCCGTACACGAGAGCGAGAAACGGCAAATCATCGACGCGGTGACCGGGCAGCGCCCTGAGTATTTCGAGACAGACCTCCTGCGCGAGGTCGTCCGCACGCGCGAATCCGCCGTGCTGCCACCCGATCCGGGCCCGGCAATACCGCACGACCAGCGGCCGCACGGTCAGCAGGAGCTGGACGATCGCCTCACGGTCGCCCTTCGCGGCCTCGGCGACGACGTCGAGGCCCGCGGGCACGATGCGGGCCGAGGTGGAGTCGGAGGCCAGGTCCTGGCTCATCACCCGGTTCTTGACCTGAGCCAGCATCTTGTCGAGTTCCAGCTCCTCCCGCAGGGCGCCGGTGAAGGCGCTGTCCGCGGCGGCCAGCCAGCCGGGTACGTACTTCCGGTCAGTCATCGTGGTCTCCTCCTTCCGTTTCCCGCAGTTGCGCGTGGAGGTGGTCGAGCCGCTTGCGCGCGTGGCGCAGGTTGGACCGGACCGTGCTCACCCGCGTGGACAGCAGCGCGGCGATCTCCTCGGTCGAGTAGCCGTCGATGTACCAGGCCAGCACTTCGCGCTGCCGCGACGGGAGCCGGCTCAGCGCCTGCACGATCAGCTCGCGCTCCTCGTACCCGGCCGAGCCGTTCGCAGCGGCAGCCGGATCTTCTTGCGGGGTCCAGTCCTCTCGCTCCTGCCGCCGGCGGTGCTCGTTGGCGATCCGCAAGCCGGCCTTGCGCACCCAGGCTTTCCGGTGCGTGATGCCGTCCCACGAAGACAACGCCTTCGTCATGGCCTCCTGGGCGGCGTCCTCGGCGGTGGCCCGGTCGTGGCCCTGCTTGCGCAGGAAGCCGACGAGGAGCGGGAAGTCAGCGCGGAAGAAGTCGTCGAAATCGGCACGATCGCTCACCCGGCATCGCTCTCCCTCCCCTGCGCAAGCCGTTCGACAGTAGGAGCGCGACACGGGGCCGAACGTGCAACGACACCGGAAAACACCCGCGCGTCGCAGAGCAGATGCGTCAGGGAGTCACGGGGTGTTCCGATGCCAGAACGTGCAGTGGTGGTCGGCGGCGAAGCCGGGGTCCGGGTGGAGACCGTCGGCCGCGAGCGAGACGACCGAGCCGGCCGGCCAAGACGACAGCGGGCTGCCGTGGACAAAGGCCGCCCAAGCGTCGACCATCTGGTCGGACAGGGACTTCTGCGCCGGGGTGAGGGCGGCCGGGTGGCCGTCGAGGTCGAACAGGTACGGGAGTTCGAACGTGTGCGCCGCGCCGAGCGGGAAGGGGGCCGGGACGCCGGTGGCGGCCGGGGAGGTGGCGTCGGTGAAGTCGTAGCGCCAGACCGACGGCAGGGAGCGCGACAGCTGGTCGGCCACACAGGAGAAGGACGAGTCCGTGACGGCCGCCGCGTAGGCGCGGGAAGCGTTGCCGCCGAAGGAGGACGGTGGGTATTCGGCCGCAACGGCCGTCGCGTCGGGGAAGTAGCGCGCGAGGGCGGCGGGGTAGCCGGCCGGGGTGATGGGCGGGGCACCGGCCGCGAGCTGCTGGGCGAGGAAGTAGGTGAACTCGTCGTGGGTCGTGCCCATGAGCACCGGCACGGGGGCGGCGGAGCCGTGCCGGACGGCTGTGACCGGGTCGGCCGGCAGGGCCGTGCCGCCGGTGACCGGGCCGGGAATCTCGATGCCGGCCAGCGAGTAGTAGACGGGGGCGGTGGCCAACTTCGCCACCGGCAGCGCGCGCAGGCAGGCGGCGGCCGTGGCGCGGTCCGGGCAGCCGTGGGCCGTCGAATAGTCCACACTGGACTTTCCGGCCGCCGCGAGGGTGGCCTGCGCCTGGCACGGGGCGCTTTGGACGATCGCCGCGCGGAAGAGGCCGCGGGAACCGGGGGCGACGAGGTGGTCGCACACCGACATGCCGCCCGCGGACTCGCCGGCGATGGTCACGGCGTCGGGGTCGCCGCCGAAGGCCGCGATGTTGTCGTGGACCCAGCGCAGGACCTGTTGCTGGTCGAGGAAACCGTAGTTGCCGGGCTGCGCGCCCAGTGCCGGGTCGGCGAGGAAACCCAGCGCTCCCAAGCGGTAGTTGATCGTGACGACGACCGCGCCGCCGCGCACGACCAGCCGGGTGGCGTCGTAGCCGTCACCGCCGCCGTCGAGGAAGGCGCCGCCGTGGATCCACACGAGCACGGGGCGTTTCGCCGTCGAAACGGGCGGCGTCCAGACGTTGAGGTACAGGCAGTCCTCGTTCGTGCCGGCCGCGGTGCCCTGCGGGCAGCGTGGACCGGGGGCCGTGGCGTCGCGCTCGGCGGTCCAGGACGCGGGCGGGGCCGGTGGCTGCCAGCGGCGCTCGCCGACCGGTGGCGCCGCGTACGGAATCCCTTGGAACACACGGTGATCCGGAGTCACCGTGCCGCGGACCGGGCCCGACGCCGTGCGCACGACCTCGCCCAGCCGCCCGATCGCCGCGTCCGAAGCCGCGCAGGCCGACGCGGCCACCGCGAGCACGAGGAGCACCACCGCGAACCCGCGCCGCCGCACCAGAGCCTCCGCCACCGCGCGGACGATACCGGGCACCAAGATTTTTTCACAGTCCGGGATCCCCTCGCCGGAGCCGCGAATCGTGTCGGCCCTGGTCCCGACGTCGGCCACCCGGCCAAAGTAGCTCACCACTAAGCAACTTCGACAGATCGCTGACGTACCTCACGGCTAAGCCACCCATTAGGCTGACGTCATGGCCGACCACGTGGACTCCGTGCTCGCGCAGTGGGCTGCGCAGCGCCCGGACCTCGACGTGTCCCCGATGGCCGTGATCGGCCGTCTGAAGCGGGTGTCACGCCTGATCGACACCGAACTGGCCCGCACGTTCGCCAAGCACCGCCTCGACGCGGCGTCGTTCGACGTGCTCGCCACGCTGCGCCGCAGCGACCCGCCCCACCGCTTGACGCCGACCGAGCTCATGCGCACGGCCATGGTCACCTCCGGCGCCGTGACGCAACGGCTCGACCGGCTCGAAGACCGCGGCCTGATCGCCCGCAGCCGCAGCGAAACCGACGGCCGCGGCATCGTCGTCGCCCTCACCGTCGAGGGCCGGGATCTGATCGACCGCGCCCTGCCCGACCACCTCGACACGGAGCACCGGGTGCTCGACGCCCTCGACCCGCCCGCGCAGGCCGCCCTCGCCGACGCCCTGCGCGTGCTCCTCGAATCCTTCGGCGACCG
Organism: Amycolatopsis sp. NPDC051372; assembly: GCF_040682095.1. Taxonomy (NCBI): domain Bacteria; kingdom Bacillati; phylum Actinomycetota; class Actinomycetes; order Pseudonocardiales; family Pseudonocardiaceae; genus Amycolatopsis; species Amycolatopsis sp. NPDC051372. The sequence goes on along the minus strand of NZ_JBFBAF010000032.1, from coordinate 16,596 downwards.
CACCGGCTGACTCCGGAGGCGCCGCGTGAGCTCCGACGACCTGGACCCCTTCCTCGGCGAGTGGACGGTCAGCGTCCGGTTCCCCCACGCGCCCGCGGACCAGCCCCCACCCGTCGCCCGGTGTGTCTTCGAACGGATCCTCGACGGCCGCTACCTCACGCAGCGCACCGAAGTCCCCCTGCCCGAGGCCCCGGACAGCTACTCCGTCGTGGCCGCCCACGAGGACGGCACGTTCACCCAGCACTACTACGACGCCCGCGGCGTCAGCCGCCTCTACGCGATGACCTTCCGCGACGGCGTGTGGACGCTGCTGCGCGAAGCCGCCGACTTCTCGCCCCTGAACTTCCGCCAGCGCTTCACCGGCACCTTCAGCGCGGACGGCAACCGCATCGACGGCGCGTGGGAGATGGCAATGCCGGACGAGGACTGGAAGCACGACTTCGAAATGCACTACACGCGGATCACCTGAGCCCGGCCCGTTCACTCCAGGCCGTTCACTCCAAGCCCGCTCACTCCAAACCGTAGCGCCGCAGCTTGCGGTACAGCGTCGCGCGGCCGATCCCGAGCAGCGCGGCCGCCCGCATGCGATTGCCGTTCGCGGTGCGCAACGCGTCGGAGATGGCCAGGCGTTCGGCTTTCTCCAGCTCCGTCAGGCGCGGGTGCGCCGGTGCGGAGCGCAGGCGCCCCGGCAGATGGCGTGCGCTGACGGTCGGCCCGGCGGCCTCCGCTTGCGCCGCCGCGACCACGGCCTTCAGCTCGACGAGGTTGCCGGGCCAGTCGTGGCGCTGCAGCGTCGACCGCGCGTCCTGGGTGAAGTGCGTGCCGCGGCCGAACCGCTGCGCGAGCTCCGGGATGTCCGCCGTTCGCTCGCGCAGGCTGGGCACCAGGATCTCGATCGGCGACCATTCGGTGCGCAGCACGTCCGAGTTGTCCGGCCCGGTGCCGGTCGTGAGTGTCGCGATCACCCGCGCGGGATGCCCGGCGGTCAGGAGGGCGGCGAGGCGCGCGGCCCGGCTCGACGGCAGGCGCTCGACGTGGCGCAGCAGCACTGCCGGCGCCGCCAGCGCGTCCGCGACTTCCGCCAGCCAGCCCTCGTCGTCGGCGGCCTCGAGGACGACGGGATCACCGAGCGCCGCTCGCGCAACGACGGTCTTGCCCACACCCGGCTCGCCCAGCAGGAGCACCGGCCGGGTGGCCGCCCGCGCCACCGACCGCTCGAGCGAACGCCAGGCCGGCGAGGTACCCGCCAGCCCGGCGTCGGCGAAGAGGGAAAGCCGGGCGCGCCGGCGTCCCGGCCGCGGCCGCGGTGGCTCGACGACCACGAGCAAACCCCGGCTGTCGTCCGGCAGTGCGGGCCGGAGCCGGACCTTCACACCGTCGTCGAGGATCAGTTCGGTCGTGGTCGGCCCGCCGTCGCGCGCCGCCTCGACCGCACAGGACTCCAGCGTTTCGATGTCGCGGGCTCGCAGCAGCGCGGCGGCGCCGTCGCTGACGAGCCTGGTGCGGCCGTCCAGCACAGCGATCGGGTACCGGCCGGGACCGGCCCGCAGGTAGGCCTCGAGCAGACGGTGTTCGTGCGCCGACGCGGCGTGCAGCAGCTCCCGCTCGATCGCGCCGGTCGCCGTGGTCGCGAGCGCGTGCAGCACCCGCAACGGCACGTCGAGCTCGCACACCACCGCCACCGCGCCGCTGACCTTCCGCGTGACCGGGTCGGTCACCGGGGCGCCGACGCACACCGTGCTCTGGTACAGCTCGAAAATGTGCTCCGGTCCCCCGACCACGACCGGTCCGCCCGTGTCCAGGACGTGGCTGATCCCGTTGGTCCCGGTGGAGCGCTCCGACAGGTCCGCACCCAGCCGGGTGTCGATGCGGGCGAGGTGGGCGCCCACCGCCTCCTCGTCGGCCCAGCAGCCGACGACCCGCGCGTGGCCGTCGCTGAGCACCACCGCGGCGCCGAGCCCGACGAGGTCACCGGCCAATTTGGACAGAACCGGGGTCGCGGCGCGGACCAACGGGGTCTCCAGCGACACCGGCACTTCCGGCACGTAGGCACGCGTGACGTCGAGCTCGGCGAAACTCGAGCGGCGCCAGGCGGCGGACAACCAGGCGGGCAGGTCTTCCGGCAGCCGCCGCTCGGTCAGGAAGACTTCCCTGGCGTGGCGCAGGCGGGCCAGCCCGTCGCGTGTGTCGATCTCGTAGCCCATCCGTTGTCACTCCATTGTGTTCACGGACCGAAACCCCCGGCGCACCCATCATGGGCCACCGGCCGGGCGCCACGGCTGTCTCATTGTGAGACACCCGCGCCGCGCGGGGAAACCGCAAGGTGTGTGCATGACGAAGGATTCAGTCGCCCCGCGAGAGAGCGCCCGGCCCGCGACCCTCACGTCCGCGGACGTCGAAGCCGACGTGGTCGTGGTCGGCGGCGGAGGCGCCGGCCTGCCCACCGCGCTGTTCAGCCGGTGGCTGGGCAACGAGGTGGTCCTGCTGGAGAAGGCGCCGGAACTCGGCGGCACGGTCAAGAAGGCCGCCTTCTGGTACTGGGTGCCGAACAACGAGCCGATGCGCGCGCTCGGCATCGAGGACCGGTTCGAGGACTTCCTCCGCTACGTCGCGCGCCTGTCCCAGCCGACCCGGTTCGACCCGGCGAGCCCGACGGCCGGCCTCACCGACTGGGAAGCCTCGATGGCCCGCGCGTTCTACGACAGCGCCGGCCCCGCCGCCGAGCTGCTGGCCGAGCGCGGCGCGCTCACCTACCGGCATTGCCCGGACGTGCCGGACTACTGGTCGGAACTGCCGGAGGACAAGGCTCCGAAGGGGCGCGTGCTGGTGCCGGAAGGCGCCCGGGAATCGATGTCCGACGGCGGCGAAGTGGCGGTCGGGCAGATGTCCGCGGCCGCCGAGCGCGACGGTGTGGACGTGCGCACGGGACACCGGGTCCAACGGCTCGTCGTGGACGGTGTCCGCGTCGCCGGTGTCGAGGCCACGACCGCCGCCGGGCAGACGGTGCGGGTGCTGGCGCGCAAGGGCGTCGTGTTCGCCACCGGCGGCTTCTCCCACGACGACGAGCTGCGCCGCGACTACCTCGGTGTCCCCGCCTACCCGGGCTGCGCGGCGGTGACCAACGAGGGCGACTTCGTACGCATCTCCTCGGCGATGGGCCCGCAGTTCGCCACCATGAACCACGCCTGGATGTGCCCGGTGCCGCTGGAGAAGACCGGGCGGCCCGACCTGGTCGGCATGTTCTCGGTGGCCGGCGACTCGATGATCCTCGTGAACCGGCGGGGCGAGCGCGTGGCCAACGAGAAGCTGCCCTACAACGAGTCCGCACGGACGTTCTTCCGATGGGACCCGGCCACCGGCGAGTACCCGAACCTGGTGCTCGTCCAGGTGTGGGATCAGCGCAGCCAGGACCATTCCGCCAGCGACGAATACGGCCGTTTGATCGTCCCGCCGGGCAGCGACGACTCCCACGTCGTCAAGGCGCGGACGCTCGACGAGCTCACCGTGAAGATCCGCGAGCGGCTCGCGGCCCACGCCACCGAGACCGGTGGTTTCACCCTCGCCGACGACTTCGCCGAGAACCTGCCCCGGACGATCGACCGGTTCAACCACTTCGCCGCGAACGGCAAGGACGGAGATTTCGCCCGCGGCGAGACCGCGATCCAGCTGGTGTTCAACGGTCCGGTCAAGGAGGAGCCCGACCGCGAGAACCCGACGATGTGGCCGATCAGCGACACCGGTCCGTACTACGCCGCGCTCGTCACCGGCGGCGTCCTCGACACCAAGGGCGGCCCGCGGACCGACCCGGACGGCCGGGTGCTGGACGACCTCGGTGCGCCCATCCCGGGCTTGTTCGGGGTCGGCAATTGCGTGGCGTCGGCTTCGGGCCGCGCTTACTGGGCCGGCGGCGCTACGCTCGGCCCGATCATCGCGTTCGCGTACCGGGCCTCAGGCGCCGTGGACCGCGCCTGGCGACCCGCCTGAGGGCAGGAGCCGAAATGGCGTTGAGCACCCAGATCATGACCGATGAGCCGGCACGCTGAAGGCCATCAAGCACCACTACTCCGAGCTGAACTGGATCTTCTCCGGCAGCGACCTCGTCGTCGTCGAAGGCACCAGCCACGGTGAGCACCGCGACGGCCCGTGGCGCGCCGGCGTGCCCGACTGGGCGGCCGGCCGGTGGTGCGACGTGTTCGAGATCCGGGACTGGAAGATCCACCGCTGCTTCATCTACCTCGACCCGGACTACGCCGGGCAGGACACGGCCCGCTACTCGTTGCTGGCCGAGGAGAACTGACGCGGCAGGCGGGCGCCCGAGGACGTGGCGCCCGCCTGCCCCGCGCTCAGCCCATGCTCTTCGCGCCGTCGAGCGACTCGCGGATGATGTCGGCGTGGCCGGAGTGCTGCGCGGTCTCGGCGATGATGTGCATGAACACGCGCCGCGCCGACCAGCTCGCGTTCTCCTCGAACCACGGCGCCTTCGGCAACGGCTGGGTCTCGCCCAGGTCGGGCAGCGTGGCGACGAGCTCGTCGGTCTTGGCGGCCACGTCGGCGTAGACGGCCAGCACGCCTTCCAGCGTCTCGCCGGGCAGCAGGGTGAAGTCGTCGGCGCGCTCGGCGAAGTCGGCTTCGGTCATCTCCGAGAAGTCCGGCATGGCCGCAGGACCCTGCACGATGAACTCCGCCCAGCCGCGCTCCACCGACGTCACGTGCTTGATGAGGCCGCCGAGGCACAGCTCGCTGGCCGTGGTCCGCAGGCGGGCCTGCTCATCGGTGAGGTCGCGCGTCGTGAACCGCAGGAAGTGGCGGTGCTTTCCCAGCATCGCCAGCAGGTCGGCGCGCTCGCCCGTGGTCACCTCGGTCGTCAGGGTCTCGTTCACGGCTTCGTCCTCTCGTCGGTGTCTGTGTCCAAACGTAAGGTAAAACCCATTCCGGCCACTTTGTGACCTCAATAGGAGAGAATCCGGATTCATGGCCAACACGAGCTCGCGAACCCTGCGGTTGCTGTCGCTGCTGCAGACGCACCGGTACTGGCCCGGCCAGGAGCTGGCCGGGCGCCTGGAGGTGTCGATCCGCACGCTGCGCCGCGACGTCGACCGGCTTCGTGAGCTGGGATATCCCGTCGAGGCGCAGCGCGGCGTCGACGGCGGCTACCAGCTCGCGCCGGGCGCGACGCTGCCGCCGCTGGTGGTCGACGACGAGGAGGCCGTGGCGCTGGCGGTCGGCCTGCAGGCCGCCGCGCAGGGTTCGGTCGAGGGCATCGCGGAGTCGTCGCTGCGCGTACTGGCGAAGGTGGTGCAGGTGATGCCGGCCCGGCTGCGGCGGCGCGTCGACGCGTTGCGCGCGATGACCGTGCCACTCGGCTGGAACGGCGCGCCCGGCCCCAGCGTCGACCCCGGCGTGCTCACGGCCATCGCGCTCGCCTGCCGCGACAGCGAACGGCTGCGGTTCTCCTACACCGCCGCTGGCGGCCGGCAGACCGAGCGGCACGTCGAGCCGCTTCGCCTCGTGCCGGTGGGCCGCCGCTGGTACCTCGTCGCGTACGACCTCACCCGGCACGACTGGCGCAGCTTCCGCGTCGACCGCCTCAGCGACCCGCACGCCACCGGCGCCCCGTTCCGCCCGCGCGAGCTGCCCGCGGCCGACGCCGCCGAGTTCGTCCGCGCCGGACTGGACAACGTCGCGCGGCCGTACCGGGTGGAGGTCGTGGTGGAGGCCCCGGCCGCCGGCGTGCGCGAGCGGATCGGCCAGTGGAGCACGGTGGAGGAGCTTTCTTCGGGCCGCTGCCAGGTGCTGATGACCGCCGACTCGCTGGACTGGCCGACCCTGGCGCTGGGCGTCGTCGGCGCTGAGTTCCAGGTGGTGTCGCCCCCGGAACTGCTGGACCGCGTGCACGAATGGGGCGCGCGCTTCAGCCGGGCGTAGGTATCGTGAGGACTTCGGGAGGCTGCCATGGCCACAGTCAGCGTGCGTTACTTCGTGGACGACGTCGACGCCGCGATCGCGTTCTACCGCGACCACCTCGGATTCAGCGAGGTGATGCACCCCGCCCCGGCCTTCGCGATGCTCGCCCGCGGTGATCTGCGGCTGCTGCTCAGCGCGCCGGGCGGCGGGTCCGGCGGCGGCCAGGCCCTGCCGGACGGCCGGGTGCCCGAGCCGGGCGGCTGGAACCGCTTCGCGCTGCAGGTCGAGGATCTCGACGCCGAGGTCGCGCGGCTGCGCACGGCCGGGGTGGCGTTCCGCGGCCCGGTCGTCGACGGGGTCGGCGGACGGCAGGTGCTGATCGAAGATCCGTCCGCCAACCCGGTCGAGCTGTTCCAGCCCACCCGCGCCGAAGCTCGCCTCGACGCGGACTGAGCCGGTCAGCGCAGGTGGAGCCGAGTCCACCCGCGCCGAGGCGTGCGTCGGCCCGGATGAGCCGCTCAGCGCCACCGGACCAGGTCGGTCCGCACCACAGTCGGGCAATGCGCCCGCGCCGTCACGGATGGTGCCAGGACTGGGCTTTCAACCAGGTCAGGTAACCGTCGAAGATCGCTGCGGTCCCACCGGGCAGGTCGCGCTTGTCGAGGAAATCGGCCAGCAGCGAGAAGAGCAGGTCCACCGCCGTCTGCCGGCCCTCGCCGGCGGCCTCGTCGCGCCAACCCGAGGTGCGGCCGGGGAAGGCGAGGTGCAGCACCAGGGTGACCCAGGTCAGGTTGTTGCGGGTGCCGACCCGCGGAACCAGTGATTCCCTGAATCCGGTCAGCAGCCCGCCGTCGTTCGTGTCCGGCGCGTCGGTCAAGTACTTTTGTCAGGTGAATTTTGCCTAGCAAGATTATCCTGCGAGCGGCCACAGCGGTACCGCATCGGAAAAGGGGTGATCGTCAGGCGGCCGAGTGCGCGGGCATCCGAGCCTGCGCAGGCACCGGAGTACGCGTCGGCAACGCGGTCGGTGCGGCCGGACGGCGGCGCAGCGAGCCGAGCCACTGGACCAGCAGCACAGCGCCACCGGGAGCCGTGGACACCAGCCCCAGCAACCCGTAGACGACGGCGACCGTCACCCCCTGCTGGGCGCCCAGCCCCGCAGCGGCGAACGCCAGCGCGGCGACACCTTCGCGCGGCCCGAATCCGCCGACGTTGATCGGCAGCCCCATCGCCAGCAGCGCGAGCACGAGCAGCGGCAGCAGCGTCATCAGCGAAGCGGTGGCACCGGCCGCGTGCGCCGCGACCACGAAGAGCGTGAGGTGCCCGGCCAGCGCCACCAGCGACAACGCCGTGACCCGCGGCCAGGTGCGCAGCCCTAGCAGCCCCGCGCGAACGTCCGCCATCGACTCGGCGAACCCCCGCCGCCACTTCGACGCGCTGTGCAGCGGTCGCTCGCCCGTGCCGCACGCGACCGTGAGCACCACGATCGCGACGAAAAGAACCCCGGCACCTGCGACAGTCAGCACATCGTGTGCAACCCCCGGCAACACCGCAGGTCGGAAAATCAACACGGCGAGTCCGGCCGCCACCACCACGACCTGTCCGGCTGTGCGTTCGAGCACAACAGCTCGCACACCCCTCGCCACGTCGCCGGCCTGCCGACCGTGCTCGACCGCCCGGTGCACGTCGCCGAGGATTCCGGCGGGCAGCACACCGTTCAGGAACTGCGCGCGGTAGTAATCCGCCACGGCCTGGCGCAGCGGCAGCCGCAGGCCCAGCCGCGAAGCGACCACGCGCCAGCGCCAAGCGCTCACGACGGTGGTGAGCAGCCCGATCGCCAGCGCGGCCAGTACCGGCATCAGGCCGATCACGCGCAGGCCGTCGAGAAAGGCATCGGTGCCGAGGCGCCACGCCAGCACCCCGATGATCGCGAACCCGGCGAGGATTCGGAACCACGACCAGAACGTACGCATCAAGCCACCTTGATCGGGATGGAACGCCAGCGGGAAAGGACTTCGGTGAGCCGGCGGGCCGCGCCGTCCCATTCTTCGAGGGCGCTGCCGCGGCCGAGCGCCGCCGTGCGCAGGGCGCGCCGCAGCTCGGCGTTCGTCACCCAGCTGCGCAGCGCGGAAGCGAGGGCGCCCGGGTCGCCGGGTCGCACGAGCAGGCCGGGCACGGCGCCGTCCGACGAGCGGCCGAGCGCGTCCGGCACCCCGCCGACGTCGCTGGCCACCACGGGGATGCCGCGCGCCAGGGCTTCGGTGATGACCATGCCGTAGGTCTCCGCGTGCGAGGGCAGCAGCACCAGGTCGGCGCGGTCGTACGCCGCGTCGAGTTCGGCGCCGGCCTTCGGGCCACTGAAGGTGACGCGGTCGGCGAGGCCGAGGCGGTCGACGGACCACCGCAGCTCGTCGACGTACTCCGGCGCGCGCGTCAGCGAGCCGACGAAGTCGACGGTGAGATCGAGGTCAGGCAGCTGAGCCAGCGCTTCGACGAGCACGTCCTGGCCCTTGCGCGGGGTCACCGCCGCCACGCACAGCAGCCGCGAAACCCCGTCGGTCCCCGACGCCAGCGGCGCCAGGTCCACGCCCGGCTCCACCACGGCGACCGTCGACGGCCCGAGGCCGTGGCGGCGGATCAGTGTGCGCGCGGCCGTCGGGCTGGTGGCCACGACCTGGCGCACCACCCGCAACGTCTCGCGCTCGCACGCGTCGAGCTCGGCGGCGTGCACAGGGTCCAGGCCGGTCTCGTCGGCCAGCGGCAGGTGCACGAGCACGCCCAGGCGCAGCCGCCGCGCGTGCGGCACCACCACGTCGGGCACCCCGCACGCCACCAGGCCGTCGATCAGCACGGTCGTGTGGTCCGGCAGCGCCGCGAGCGCCCGCGCCAGCCGCGCGCGCCCCGTCGGCCCCGGCTCGGGCCACGACCCGGGCACGGCGACCTGCAGCACGGGCATCCCCGCGCCCGGCAGGCTCTCGCACATCCGCCGGTCGTAGGTGTTGCCCCCGCTGGGCTCCGTGACGTCGTCCACGTTGCCCGGCAGCACGAACGCGACCACGTCCCCGGCCCGTTGACTCCGCACGTTGCCTCCTCACGCCGCTCTCACCCAGCAACACGGACGACACGGGCCGGCGGTTCAATCACGCCCGGAATTCCCACCTCACGAACGGGCGATGGCCGGACACCGAGGCACCTCGCCCCGGCACCCGGCCGCCGTTCGTGGTCACCTCGCCGCGCGGCCTACAGCCAGTTCGGCGCGTCTCCCTTTTCCAGCTGCTTCCACCGGCTCACGAACTCCCGCTGCATCCCGGCCCGCACTCCCCCACCGGTCCCGTACAGCACGCCGAACGTGAAACCGACTCCTTCATCGCGGCCATCGACGCCGAGGCGGTACACGACCGGCCCCGCGACCACCCAGTCCTGGTGATCGCCCAGCAGCTGCTGCACGTTCTTCACGTTCTTGCGCCACACCCGCACCTTGCCGCCGAACACGGGCCGCACCACGTCCGCCGCGTAGCGGGCGCGCTTGGCCTTCTTGCGCACGTCGTGCAGTGCGTGCTCCAGCTCCCGGCCGGACAGCCCGTGCGCCGCCTTCTCCGCCTTCCGCAGCTTCCCCGCGGCCTTGCGCACCGGCTTGCGCAACACCTTCTTCGCAGGTCCGGCATCGGTCGGCACACCCGACACCACGGCGTCCAGCTCCTGCACCAGAGCCAGGTATCGCTTACCGCGCAACGCTTCCAGCGCCTTCTTGCGCGCGTCCACGGCCTCGCGGGAGAACCGCCGCGTCAGGAACTGGTCGACCGGCCCGACCACGAGCTCGGCCGACGCGCCGTCCAGCCACTCGCGCACGAGCGCCTCGACGACCTCGCCGTCGCGGGCCGGGCCCAGCTCGCCGCCCAGCCACTTCAGCTCGCTCGTCACGCCCGGAACCCGGTCGTCGTCCACAATGGACGAGAACGTCCGCAGCGCGCTCCGCAGCTTCCTCGACGCCACGCGAAGCTGGTGCACGGAGTCCTCGACGTCGCGCCGCACCCCGACGTCGGCGCGCTGCAGGGCCGCGAACTGCTCCCGCAGGTAGGCCCCGACGACCTCGCCGGCGTCGGGCCGCTTGCCCACCACCTGCCCGTCGGGCACGCGGTCGCCGATCAGCCGCCGCAGCTTCGAAGGCCACTGCGACGTCCGGGCGCCCGCGTCGACCAGCGTGCTCTCCAGCTCGTCGAGCAGGTCCGGCGCGGCGTCACCCTTCAGTTCCACTTCGAACTCGCGCCACCGGTCCAGCCGCGCGGTCTTGCCGCCGACCTCGCCGGTCACGTGGTCGTCGGTCACCGTCGCCACGATCTGGCCCGACGCGTCGGTGAGGCGATGCTCGAACCGGTCGGTCTTGAGGTGCGCGATCGGCAGCAGCTTGCGCCCCAGGGTGTGGGCGCGCAGCAGCTGGTTCAGCTCGTGGGGCACTCTGCCGTCGTCAGCGCCGAGCGGGACCTGCAGCTCCTCGCGCTCGTCGGGCCCGACCGGCAGCTTCAGGTGCCACCCGGCGTCGTGCCCGCCCACGCGGCGGCGCAGAGTGATCCCGGCGCGCACGAGGGAAAAGCCGGCGGTGTCGTAGTACGTCGCGTCGAGCTGCTCCTCCGCCGGAGCGTCCTGGCCCTGCACCGTCCCGCAGCCGACGAACTCGGGGACCACCAAGTCCTGCGCGACCTCGTACTTGCGCTCGCGTTCGATTTCGACCACGGGTCTGTTCATTCCGTCACTCCTCAGGTTCGTTCACGAAAGTCTGAGGCATGAAGGGCATTCACGGCGCGCGATGCTCCAGCGGTGGGCTCACGTCCGGGTAGCTCGCCTCCTGGGTCGGCACGGCCGTGGTCACCGCCGTTCCGCGCTGCTCGGCCTCCCGGCGCGAGATCCTGCGGTTCACCACGGCCTCGCCCACCTGCTCGCCGCGGATGCGGCCCAGCACGGTGAGCGTGATGGCGTGCACGGTCGCCAGCACCAGCAGCAGCACGCCGACGCGGCCCACCACGCCGGGCAGATCGCTGTCGCCCAGCGGAATCGTGGACAGCAACGCCAGCAGTCCCAGCGTCACCAGGTGGAACAGCACCGTCACCAACCGGGTCATCGACGCGCCGGCGGCCGGGTCACCATAGGAATTCTCCAGGTACCCGCGTCCGCTGCGGTAGATGACCTGCCCGTCGATCAGCACGAGCACCACACCGATGGCGAGGAACGAGACGTACGCTTCTGTGCTCATCCCGGCACACTCCTTCCGGCCTCTTCCGAAGAACTACCCCTCGACCAGCGGGGGAAAACCCGCAGCGACGGTTCAGCCGCGGAATGTGTCGGGATGCGGGCCCGTGCGGTGGTCGGCGTCGAGCTTGCCGATCGCTTCCAGGTCCTCGTCGGCGAGTTCGAAATCGAACACGTCGATGTTCTCGCGGATGCGCGAGGGCGTGGCCGACTTCGGGAACACGATGTTGCCCAGCTGCAGGTGCCAGCGCAGCACCACCTGAGCCGCGGTCTTGCCGTGCTTGTCCGCCAGTCCGGTCAGCACCGGGTCGGACAGCACGGCCGCCTGCGCGAGGGGGCTCCACGCCTCGGTCGCGATGCCGTGCGCGCGGTGGTAGGCGCGAAGTTCGGTCTGCTGCAACGCGGGGTGCAGCTCGATCTGGTTCACCGCCGGCACCGTGCCGGTCTGGCGGGCGAGCTCTTCGAGGTGCTCCACCTGGAAGTTCGACACGCCGATCGAGCGCGCCTTCCCGGCGCGCAGCAGCTCTTCGAAGCCTTCCCAGGTGCGCACGAACTTGTCCTGGTGCGGCAACGGCCAGTGGATCAGGTACAGGTCCACGTATTCGAGCCCGAGCCGGCGCAGGCTGCCTTCGAGCGCGTTGATCGCGTTGTCGTGGCCCTGGGCGTCGTTGGCGAGCTTCGTGGTGACGAAGACTTCTTCACGAGGCACACCCGACTTCTCGATGCCCTCGCCGACACCGGCTTCGTTGCGGTACATCTGCGCGGTGTCGATGTGGCGGTAGCCCGCCTCGAGCGCGGTCCGCACGGCGTCGGCGGTGTCGTCCTCCGGGATCTGGAACACGCCGAACCCGAACTGCGGGATGCGCACGCCGTTGTTCAGCTCGAGGTCCGGGACGTTCGTCGTGTGAGCAGTCATGATCTCGGCCTACCCGAGGCCCCGGGCCCCGAAACTCGCTCAGGACACGACGGCTCAGGACACGACCGCGGCCGCGAGCGCTTCGGTGAGCGTCGTGTGCACGGCCAGCGTGTCGGACGCGCCGGTCAAGTCGAGGCAGCGGCGCACGCTGCGCACACCGTCACACACCACGGTGAACGAAACAGCCCGATCGTGCGCGGCGAACAACGCGCGGATTCCGGCGCAGCCGAGGAACTCGACGCGGGAGAGATCCGCCACCACGGGCCCGCCGAGCCGCGCGGCATCCGCGAGTGCTTCGGCGAAATCGTGGGCGGTGGCGGAGTCGAGGTCGCCCACCGGGGTGAGCACGCGAGTGCCCTCGTGGTCGGTGGTCGTGATGGTGAGCTCCGCCGGTATCGAAACCGCGGAAAACGGGGTGTTCATGGAGCGCTCCTCTCGCAGGAACCTGCAGGGGCGCTGACCGGAGCACGTGTCTGAACAACAGCCAACACCTCCGACCGTACGCCGGTGTGCTGTGAGGTCAACCCTCGTCGAACACACGTTTCAGTACGGCGAGCCCGGCCGCGATCTTCTCCGGGGCCACGGCGCCGTACCCCAGGGCCAGCCCCGACGGCGCGGGTTCCCCGCAGAGCCCGGCCAGTGTCTGCACACCGAAACCGGCCTGGTGCGCCCGCGCCGCAACGGGTTCCACGTCCACTTCGGACAGCGCACACAGGTGCAACCCGGCGGCCGAGGGCACCGGCGTGAGCTGTTCCGCGAACTCCTCGTGCAGCAGCGTCGTGATGTGCTCGTGGCGCGCGGCGTATTCGCGCGTCGCTTTGCGGATGTGGCGGGCGAACAGGCCCTCGTCCAGAAACCGGGCGAGGGCGGCCTGCGCGTAGTGGTCGCCGTGCCAGTCGGCCAGCTGCCGGGAGTGGAGCAGCGCGTCGCGCAACGAGCGTGGCGCGATCAGGAAACCGAGGCGCAGCACGGGAAGCAGCGTCTTGGCGAACGAGCCGACGTAGGCGACGCAGCCGGCGGGGTCGAGGCTCTGCAACGGTTCGAGCGGCCGGTCGGAGAAGCGGAACTCGCTGTCGTAGTCGTCCTCGATCACGAGCGCGCCGGCGCGCTCGGCCCAGCCGAGCAACGCGGTGCGGCGCGCGAGCGACATCGGCGTACCCAACGGGAACTGGTGCGACGGCGTCACGTACACCAGGCGCGTGCGCGCGGGCAGCGCCGAAACCTGCAACCCTTCGCTGTCCACGGGTACGCCGACGATTTCGGCGCCGTGCGAACGGAACAGCAGCCGCGCCATGCGGTAACCGGGTTCTTCCATCGCGACCCGGTCGCCGGGTTCGAGCAGCACGCGGCACAGCAGGTCGAGCGCCTGCTGAGCGCCTTGCGTCACGAGGACGTCGTCGGCGTCGGCGCGCACGGACCGCGAAACGCCGACGTGGCGCGCGATCGCCGCCCGCAGCCCGGCGTGGCCCGCGGGGTCGCCGTACTGCGCGAAACCGGTTCCCCGCAGCTCCGCCGACAGCAGCCGGCGCCAGGTCTGCATCGGGAAGAGCCGCGCGTCGGGGATGCCGACGCGGAAGTCGTACTCCGGATCGGCGCGCGTCGGCTCGAGCGGGGGCAGCGTCCGCCACACCTCACGCGGGCGCAGGGCCGCACCGGCGGGTGCGTGTCTCGTCCGGGCGGCGGGCAGCTCGGCGGACACGTAGGTGCCGGAGCCGACGCGGCCGGAAAGGAACCCGTCGGCGGTGAGCCGGTCGTAGGCCACGGCGACGGTGTTTCGGGAGACCGACAGGCGCTTCGCCAGCTCACGGGTGGGTGGGAGGCGTTCGCCGGAGCGCAGCCGGCCGTCGAGGATCGCGTCGCGCAGCTCGCGGTAGATGCGTGTGCCGAGGTCGCCGCGCCCGGCGAGCGTCACGTGGAAGTCCACCTCCGGGAGCCTACATTGGCCCGGTCTGGCTGCGTGGAATTGGATCTGGTGCAGGGCCAAATGCTCTTCTACCGTCGCGGCATGACGACGATCGAGCGCCTCGCCTCCGTGACCAGTTCGCGGCCCGGCCGCCTGCTCGCGGGCGCGCAGCTCGCCGCCTCACTGGGCGATGGTGCGTTTCTCACGTGCTCGGTGCTGTATTTCACGCGTGTTGTCGGATTGACACCAGGCCAGGTGGGGCTCGGTCTCACGCTGGGCTGGGCGGTCGGCACGGTCGCCGGCGTGCCGCTCGGGCACGCGGCCGACCGCCGGGGTGCGCGGAGCGCGGCGGTGCTGCTGTCGGTGGCGACCGGGCTGGCGATCACGGCGTTCCTGTTCGCGGGTTCGGCGTGGACGTTCACGCTCGCCGCTTGTTGTTATGCCACCGGTCAATGCGGCGTCGGCGCCGTGCGGCAGGCCCTGCTGGCCGCGGTGGCGGAACCGCAGCAGCGCACGCGGATCCGCGCGTACCTGCAGTCGGCCGGCAACGCGGGGCTGGCCGTCGGCGCGGGACTCGGCGGGCTCGCGCTGCTGGCCGACACGCGCGGCGCTTACGTCGCCGCGTTCTCCCTCGACGCGGCCGCGTTCGTGGTGTCCGCCGTGCTGCTGCGCCTGCTACCGGCCGTCGCGCCGGTGCCGCGGGTCAAGGGCGAGCCGGCGCTGGCCGTACTGCGCGACCGGCCCTACGCGTTCGTCACACTGCTGAACGCCATCCTGTTGCTGCGCATGCCGTTGCTGAGCGTCGCGATTCCACTGTGGATCGTCTCGCGGACTGCCGCTCCCGAGTGGACGGTGTCGGCCCTGTTCGTGCTGAACACGATCGTGGTGGTGCTGGGCCAGGTGCGCGTGGCGACGCGGGTGACCGGCCTGCGTTCGGCGACACGGCTGGTGCGGCACTCCGGGGTGCTGCTGGCCGCATCCTGCGTGACGTTCGCACTGTCGGCGGCGGGCTCGTCGGCAACAGTGGCCGTCGCGGTGCTCGTGGCCGGAGCGCTCCTGCAGGTACTCGGGGAGATGCTGCAGTCGGCCGGTACCTGGGAAATCGGCTTCGACCTGGCGCCCGCCGCGCGGCAGGGCCAGTACCAGGGGTTCTTCGGGACCGGCACGTCCGTGGCCCGGATGGCGGGCCCGGCGCTGCTGAGCACGGTGGTGGTGCAGTGGGGCACCCCCGGCTGGCTGCTGGTGGGCGCGGTGTTCGTGGCCGCCGGGTGGGCGATGGGTCCCGCCGTCCGGTGGGCCGGACAGCGGCGCTGAGAACCCGGCGGCGCGGCGGCTTCGGTGCCGCCAAGGCCCCGGTGGTGCGGGGCCTCGGTGCCACTGACGCCCCGGCGATGCGGAGAAGTGCGAGGGCCTCGGCGAAGCTCGGTGATGCGGCCGACCGGTGGTGCAGACGGCTCAGTGGTACGAGCCAATCGGCGGCACCGAGCTTCGATAAAGCGCAGCCTCGATCAAGCGGAGTCCCCGATGGTGCCGGGGAGCTCAGTCCCGCAGAGCCAGCTTCGCGAGCTCCTGATCGAAGTCGAACCACAGGGCCTCGTCGCCGGCCGGCACCTCGTCGTAGGTGCGGTCGAGGAAGTCGGCCAGCTCGTCGGCCGGCGCTTCCAGCACGGCGGAGCCGTCGGGGGCGTTGAGCTCGACGACCACTCGGGCGTCGTCGGCGGCCGGGCGCACTCGCACATCGCCGTCTCCGGCGGGGGCGATGAGGCCGTCGGCGAGCAGGTCGCGGCCGAAGAGCCAGCGGACGACACCGGGGCCGGCGTGGTAGCCGACGGAAATGGCGTACGGGTCCGACGGGTCGTACTCGAGGTCAGCGCGCACCGGCAGCGGAACGCTCCCGAACGTGCGCAGCCCGAAGACGATCGTCGCGTGGACGACGGGGGGCTCGGTGCCCATGGCGGTACCTCCTTCATCTCGTTCTTGGCTCGAAGCAACTCACGGCTCAACGTGAATGTTCCTCTATGAGTAACGCCCCGTAAGAGTACGAGCTGCCCGACAACCGATCTTTCACCCCTTTGGTGGAGACGGACGTCTCATGCGCTCACTCATCGGTATGAAGAGCGTCCCCGATCGATGTCCGGAAGCTGCCGAGGGCCCCCGCGGGCCGTGCTCCCCCGTCGTCGTGAGCCGCCCGAGCCCGGGCAGGACCGACGATGACCATGGGCCTGGTGAGGGTGACGATCGACGCGCCGGCCCGCCGCATGGACCTGGCGATGCCGCGCCGCTCGCCGGTCGCGGAGCTGCTGCCCGGCCTGGTGCGCCGCGCCGGCGCCGCGCTCGCCGACGAGGCCGCGCACGACTGCGGCTGGATGCCGCGCCGCCCCGACGGCACCCCCGTGACGGAGGCGAGCACGCTGGGCGCCCAGCGCGTGCGCGACGGTGAGGTGCTTCACCTTGTGCCGAGGGGCACAGATCGGCCGGAACCGGAGTACGACGACCTTACGGCCACGGTCGGCGCCGCGCGCACCGGCCGGCTGTGGGCTTCGCGGCACACGCGGGCGCTGGGCCTGGCGGGGGCGGGCCCGGCCGTGGGCTTCGCGGCACACGCGTGCGCTGGGCCTGGGGGGCGGGC
>NZ_JBFBAF010000031.1:14577-134759 GCF_040682095.1 Amycolatopsis sp. NPDC051372 | reverse complement strand
GGCCCGGGCTCCGGCGCGGGGGGCCTGTACGCCTTTTGGCGGGGGGGGGCTAGGGGCGGTCGGATCGGCCGGGGGCCGATCGCACCGCCCGATCCCCACACCGGCGCGATCTCGCGCTGTGGTTGCCTCCAGGGCCTTGGCCGTTCGATCTGTCGCGTCGGGTGCGGTCCGTCGCGTTGGGTGCGTGTCGGAGTGGCTTGCCGCTGAGGCCTTCGCTGGGTTGCGCGGGGCCCGGAGGCCCGGGCAAGTGCCAGAGGCTCGGGGAAGTGGGAGTGGTCTGGCCAGGACAGCCAGCAACCCGGGTCGGGGACCCGGGTTGCTGGAACAGACTCGCCTCGTTCGGAGGTCAGTCGCCGGTGGGTTTGCCGGCCCGGCTGGAGGTGGGCTGCGGCTGGGGCTTCGGGATGTCGCCGGTGCGGAGGCGGACCGTCTTCTCGACGTCGCCCTCGGCCGAACCCGAACCCGGACCGGCGGGAGCGGCAGCCGCGACCGGGGTCTTCGGCCCGGTGGAAGCCTTGATGTCCGCCGGCACCAGCGTGTCCGTCTCGCCGAGCACGTGGTGGGCCTCGGCCAGCACCGTGCGCGCCTGGCGCACCTGCTCGGCCAAGCTGGTCCGGACGTTGCGCAGCGCCTCGACGCGCTCGTTGGCCTGCGTGATGCGGCGGTTCGACTCGTCGGTGGCCGTGCGGACGCGGCGGCGGGCCTCGTCGGCGGCTTCGGCGAGGCGGGCGTTGGCCTCGGTGATCGAGTCCTGCTTGCGCTTGTTCGCGTCGGCGACGGACTCGCGCTGGCGGCGCTCGATGTCGCCGCGGGCCGCTGTTTCTTCTTCCAGCACCTTGGCGCGGATGGCGGCGGCGTCCTCGGCGGCTTCGCGCACGCGGCGCTCGGCTTCGGCCTTCGACGCGGCCTCTTGCTCGGCCAGCACGCGCATCGCCTCGGTGCGGCGGGCGGCCATGGCGATCTCGAAGTCCTCTTCGACCTGCGTGCGGCGGGCCTCGGACTCCGCGTCGAGCTTGTTGCGCTCGGCCTCGGCCTTGTCGGTGATCGACTTCGCCTCGGCGCGGGCGTCCTCGAGGACCTTGCGGTGCTCGGCTTCCATCTCCTTGCGGCGCAGGTCGAGCTCGGTGAGCAGCTGCTCGTACCGCGCGCGCATGGCGCTGGCGTCGGTCTCCGCCTTGGCGCGGATGTGGCCGGCCTCGGCCTCGGCGCGCGCCCGCGTGTCGGCGGACTCGTCCTGCGCCAGGCGCAGCATTCGCTGCAGCCGCTCGGACAGGCCCTCGACGCTCGTCGGCGGCTGCGCCAGCCGGTCGACCTGCCCGCGCAGGTCGGCGATCTCACCGCGCGCGATCTCCAGCTGCCGGGCGAGATCACCCGCCTGAGCGATGGCGGCGTCGCGGTCGCCGGTGAGCATCTTCAGGTCGGAGTCCAGCCGTTCCAGGTGTTCGTCGACCTGCGCTCGGCTGTAGCCGCGCTTCGCCACGTCGAAGCCGGCTCCCAGCGGCACAAGCTCCCGTTCCTCGCCAAGGCTCATGGCCCTACCGTAGCCGCTACGGGGTCACGGACGGGTGAGCACCCACGGTGTCCGGACGACCCTGCGCCGAGCGGCGGAACACAGTAGCCCGATGGCTGAAAACCACGCCGGAACCGGTTGTGCGCAACTGTGACCCACAGATCTTGACCGGCCGGCCAATCAAGGCGCATGATCGAAGCAGGGAAACATCCTGAACAGCAGGTTCTCTGCGGAGGTGAGCACGAATGAGTGAAGTCTCGACGCGCGCCTGGACCCGGCCCCACGACTGGGCCGAGGTCGTCATCGGTGTTGTCGCCGCTCTTTCACCCCTTTGGCTGAGCACGGACACGACGACGATGTGGACGATGGTGATCCTCGGTGCGCTGATCGCCATCGACGGCCTGGTGTCGCTCGCGGCGCCCGGTGCCGTCTACGGCGAGGGCATCCAGATCGTCCTCGGGGTGTTGCTGTTCGTCGCGCCGTGGGTGATGGGGTACACCGAGTTCAACGGGGCGTCCTGGACGTCCTGGGTCGCCGGTGTGCTCACGATCATCGCCGGTGCCGCCGCGATGCCGATGGCCACCGCCGCCCACCGGACGGCGATGCCGCACTGAAGGAGCTGACATGACGGATGACTCGGCGAAGGAGCGGATCCTCTGCGCGGCTGAAGCGCTCTTCGCCGAGTCAGGCTTCGACGCCACCCCGACGTCCCGCATCGCGGAGCGCGCCGGGGTGCCGAAGGGTCTTGTCCACTACTACTTCCGCCGCAAGTCGGACCTGCTGGCGGCGCTGGTCGCGCGGCTGCCCGACGAGAACATCGAGCCCGCCGCCGTGGTGGTGCCCGGTGACCTCGCCGGGTCGCTGCGCCGCCTCGTGTCGGAGCTCGACCGCCGCTTCACCGGCTCGCTCGGCCTGTCCCACCTGCTCTGGCGCGAAGCCGACACCCACTACGTGGTGCGGGACGCGCTGGGAGAACGCTTCCAGCACCTCGTGCGCCTGGTCCGCTCGGTGATCGTGGGCGCCACGGGCGGCCGCCTCGCCGTCGCCGACCTCGACAGCGCGTCGGGCCTGCTCGCCCGCGCCGTCAGCCACCGCCACGCCACCGCCCGCCACTCCGGCGACGACCGCCCCGCCGAGTTCGACGGCGAGCTCACCTTCCTGGCCAACGCGTTGTCGGCGAAGGCGAAAGAGTCCTAGCGCGCAGCCGGCTCCACCAGCTCCACGAGCACACCGCCGGCGTCCTTGGGGTGTACGAAGTTCACGCGGCTGTTCGATGTGCCGCGCTTGGCGTCGTCGTACAGCAGCCGCAGGCCCTGTTCGCGCAGGGCGGCCGCGGCGGCGTCCACATCGGACACCCGGAAGGCGAGCTGCTGGAGGCCGGGCCCGTTGCGGCCGAGGAACTTCGCGATGGTCGAGTCGTCGCGCAGGGGCGCGAGGAGCTGGATCATCGTCTCGGTGCCCGCGGTGCCAGGCGCGCGCAGCATCGCTTCGCGGACGCCCTGTTCCTCGTTCACCTCCTCGTGCGCGACCTCCAGGCCGAAGTGCTCCTTGTGGAACGCGATCGCTTCGTCGAGGTCGGGTACCGCGATCCCGACGTGGTCGATCGCGGTCACGAACGGGGTGAGCACGGCTTGGATGGACTCAGTGTTCATGGGGGCAGGATAAGGGCCACCGCCCTGGTGAAGCCCCCTGAAAACCACTGAGTCCATCCAAGACGTGCGCCCCCTCACACTGGCTCCATCAAGATGTCACGCGCCCGGGTATGGTCGAGAGACTGTCGGTGTTCAGAATTCTTGGGAGGACGACGTGTCCGGTTCCGTGATCCTGGGTGCGGCCCGTACCCCCATCGGTCGGCTGCTCGGCTCGCTGAAGGACTTCACCGGTGCGCAGCTGGGCGGCATTGCGATCAAGGCTGCGCTGGAGCAGGCCGGAGTTTCGCCGTCCGAAGTCGAGTACACGATCATGGGCCAGGTCCTCACCGCGGGCGCGGGCCAGATCCCGGCGCGCCAGGCCGCTGTCGCCGCGGGCATTTCGATGGACGTCCCGGCGCTCACGATCAACAAGGTGTGCCTCTCGGGCCTCGACGCCATCGCGCTCGCCGACCAGCTGATCCGCGCCGGCGAGTTCGACCTGATCGTGGCCGGCGGCCAGGAGTCGATGACGCAGGCGCCGCACCTGCTGCCGAAGTCCCGCGGCGGGTTCAAGTACGGCGACGTGACGATGCTCGACCACATGGCCTACGACGGCCTGTTCTGCGCCTTCGACCAGGTCGCCATGGGCGCGTCCACGGAGAAGCACAACACCCGCTACGGCATCACGCGCGAGCAGCAGGACGAGTTCTCCGCGCGCTCCCACCAGCGCGCCGCCGCCGCCATCGAGGCCGGTTTCTTCCGCGAGGAGATCGCGCCCGTCACCATCCCGCAGCGCAAGGGCGACCCGATCGTCTTCTCCACCGACGAGGGCGTCCGAGCCGACACCACGGTCGACGGCCTGGGCAAGCTCCGCCCCGCCTTCGCCTCCGACGGCACCATCACCGCCGGCTCGTCGTCGCAGATCTCCGACGGCGCCGCGGCCGTGATCGTCGCCAGCCCCGAGAAGGCCGCCCAGCTGGGCCTCACGCCGCTGGCCGAGATCGGCGCCCACGGCGTCGTCGCGGGCCCGGACGCGTCGCTGCACGAGCAGCCGTCCAACGCCATCCGCAAGGCCCTGGCGAAGGCCAAGCTCGACGTGAGCGACCTCGACCTGGTGGAGATCAACGAAGCCTTCGCAGCGGTCGGTGTGGTCGCCAGCGAGAAGCTCGGCCTGGACCCGTCGAAGGTCAACGTCAACGGCGGCGCCATCGCCCTGGGCCACCCGATCGGCGCCTCGGGCGCGCGGCTGGCCGTGCACCTGATCCACGAGCTGCGCCGCCGCGGCGGCGGCCTGGGTGCCGCGGCCCTGTGCGGTGGTGGCGGCCAGGGTGACGCGCTGCTGCTGCGGGTTCCGGCGGCGAAGTAGCGTTTTCTCGACGAAAGGCCGGGCAAGCTGCCCGGCCTTTCGTCGTTCACTGAGTCAGGCGTGCTGAGCTGCTTCGAACAGCGGCTTCGTCACCGCCGTGCTGAACTGCGGACCCACCAGATACCGCGTGCACCCCGCGTCGCGCTCGCACGGCTTGCCCGCGGCGTCGAAGAAGCCCGCCTGCGTGTTGTCGCCGACGACCGTGCCGAGGCCGGTCTTCGCGTCGAAGTCGCGCAGGCGCGGGCCGCCGCTGGAGCCGCCGCCCATCACGCACGCCGTGCCCCACTGGTTCGGCGAGTCGGGGAAGTCCGGGGTGCCCGGCCACTCGCGCGCCGGGCCCGTGCAGAACGCCAGGCGCGCGCCCGTGTACTCCGGCAGGCCTTCGCGCGCGGGGTCGGCCGAGGCTCGCGGGTAGCCGAACTGGTAGACGTCGGCGCCGCCGGGACGGTCGAAGCCGATCTTCTGCGCCGCCCCCACCTTGTCCTGCACGGAAACGCCGTACTCGCCGCGGTTGAGGACCACGAAGGCCTGGTCGTGGATGTCGAACTTGGCGCTGTTCATCTGGTCGTTCGCGAGCCACGTGCTGTCCGCGACGCCGAAGCGGCCGACGAACTTCCCGTACGGCGCCAGCCCGTCGTGGTAGCCCGGGACGAACATCGAATGGGCGTTCCACTGGTTGTTCTCGCCGAGGAGGTCGGTGTTGTTCACGCAGTGCCCGGCCGTGACGACGGTGCTGCGGTTCGTGCTGCCGACCACGGTGGCCGTGCAACTGGAATCTTCGCCGTGGTCGGTGAAGAAGAGCCGGCCGACCGTCTTGGACACGGCGTTGCCGGTGGTCCAGGGCGCGCCGTCGGGGCCGCCCGTCGGCGGATTGTCCGACGACGGCTGCGTGAGTGCGATCATCCGTTCGGGGGTCCAGTAGTCGAGCACGGCCTGCAGTTCGGCCGCGGAGACGGCCAGGGGCTGCACAACCGGTCCGGTCGCGGCGGACGCGACCGCGGGAAGCGCGAACGCCACCGCGCCGGCCGCCACCACGCTGAGGAAGAGGCGAGTGATCATGACCAGGGACGCTAGGGAACAGTTGTCAGGAGCCCGTGAGCGTTTCGTGAGCGCCCGACTTCCGCGGGAAGCCGAATGGCCCGGACCGTTCGTATACTGCCGTTCTCACTGGGAGGGATACCGCATGAAGAGGCTCCTCGTCACCACACTGGCCATCGGTGCGCTGTGCGCCGCGTTCACCCCCGGCCGCGCAGGCCACCGAATCGCCGACCACCACCCACGGCGCCTGCCAGTACGCGGAAACGCCGGACGAGCCGGCCGCCCGTCCCGTGCCCCTGCCGCCCGACCCGCAGCACACCCCCGACCGCGGCAAGGTCGCCGTCCCCGTGATCACCAACCAGGGCCTGCTGCCGCTGACCCTCGACCGCGCTGAAGCCCCGTGCACGGTGCAGAGCTTCCTGCACCTGGCCCGCCACGGCTTCTTCAACCAGACCACCTGCCACCGCCTCACCGACTACTCGACGCTGAAGGTCCTGCAGTGCGGCGACCCCACGGCCACCGGCGAAGGCGGCCCGGGCTACAGCTTCCGCGACGAACTGCCCACCGACCTGCCGCCGTCCACCACCAACCCGGCCGCCCGCATCTACTCGCGCGGCCTCCTCGCCATGGCCAACGCCGGCCCGGACACCAACGGCAGCCAGTTCTTCCTCGTCTACGGCGATTCCACCCTGCGGCCCGACTACACGGTGTTCGGCACCGTCGGCCCGCTCGGCCTGCACACCCTCGACCGCGTCGCCGCCGGCGGCATCAAGCCCGACCCCGACGGCAGCCCGACCGACGGCGCCCCGGCCCGCAAGACCGACCTGGAGCTCGTGCTGCCGCTCGGCTTGTAGGAACGCCAGGACAAACGAAGCGGGCCGGGACACCTGAGTCCCGGCCCGCTCGCGTTGCACGAAACTCAGTGCTGCACAGCCTTCTCCGCATGCGCCCCCGTCAAGGACCGCACCTCCATCTCCGCGTACTTCTTCGCGTTGCGCTCCTTCGACAGCATCGTGCCGAGCCAGCCGAGGAAGAACGCGACCGGGATGGACACCAGGCCCGGGTTGTCGAGCGGGAACCAGTGGAAGTCGACGCCCTGCAGCATCGACGCGCTCTTGCCCGTCTTCGCGTCGATCGGCTTGCCCGACACCGCCGGCGAGAAGATGATCAGCACCAGCGAAACGATGAGCCCGCCGTAGATGCTGAACAGCGCGCCCTGGGTGTTGAACCGCTTCCAGAACAGCGAGTACAGGATCGTCGGCAGGTTGGCCGACGCCGCCACCGCGAAGGCGAGCGCCACGAGGAACGCGACGTTCTGGCCGTTGGCCAGGATGCCGCCGACGATCGCGACCGCGCCGATGACCACGGCGGTGATCCGTGCGACGCGCACCTCCGAACCCGGCGCCGGCTTGCCGCGCTTCACCACGTTCGCGTACACGTCGTGGGCGAAGGAGGCCGACGCGGTGATCGTCAGGCCCGCCACCACGGCGAGGATCGTGGCGAACGCGATCGCCGAGATCAGGCCCAGCAGCACCGGCCCGCCGAGGTTCAACGCCAGCAGCGGCGCCGCCGAGTTCACGCCGCCGGGGGCGGCCTTGATGTCGTCCGGGCCGACGAGCGCGCCGGCGCCGTAGCCGAGCACCAGCGTGAACAGGTAGAACACGCCGATCAGCACGATCGCCCAGACCACCGAGCGGCGAGCCTCGCGGGCGGTCGGCACGGTGTAGAAGCGCATCAGCACGTGGGGCAGGCCCGCCGTGCCGAGGACCAGCGCGATGCCGAGCGAGAAGAAGTCCAGTTTGGACGTTCCCGTCGCGCCGTACTGCTTGCCCGGCCCGAGCAGCGTCTCACCGGCCTTGCCCGCCTTGTCGACGGCGCCCTGCAGCAGCGCGGAGAAGTTGAAGCCGTACTTGCCGAGCACCCACAGCGTCATCGCGAGCGCGCCGACGATGAGCAGCACGGCCTTGATGATCTGCACCCACGTGGTGCCCTTCATGCCGCCGATGAGCACGTAGGCGATCATGATCACGCCGACCACGGCGATGACCACCGACTGCGCGGTCTTGCCCTCGATGCCCAACAGCAGCGCCACGAGGCCGCCGGCGCCGGTCATCTGGGCCAGCAGGTAGAAGAACGACACGATCAGCGTCGAGATCGCCGCCGCGGCCCGCACCGGACGCTGCCGCATGCGGAACGCCAGCACGTCGCCCATCGTGAACTTGCCCGTGTTGCGCAGCAGCTCGGCCACGAGCAGCAGCGCGACCAGCCAGGCCACGAGGAAGCCGATCGAGTACAGGAAGCCGTCGTAGCCGTACACCGCGATGGCGCCCGCGATACCGAGGAACGACGCGGCCGACAGGTAGTCACCGCTGATCGCGATGCCGTTCTGCGGGCCGGTGAACGCGCGCCCGGCGGCGTAGTAGTCGGAGGCCGTCTTCGTGTTGCGGCTCGCGCGGAACACGATCACGAGCGTGATCAGCACGAACACACCGAAGATGATGATGTTCAGCGTCGGGTTGCTGCCCTCGACGCCTGCCGCGAGGGTGTTCATTCGGACTCCTTCGCGGCAGGGTTCTCGATGTCTTCACGGATCCGCCCCGACAGCGGGTCGAGCTTCCGGTTGGCGTAGCGCACGTAGAGCCACGTGATGAGGAACGTCGACACGAACTGCAGCAGGCCGAACAGCAGGCCCACGGTGAAGTTGCCGGCGATCTTCGTGCTCATGAAGCCGTGGGCGTAGTCCGCCAGCAGCACGTACAGCAGGTACCAAGCCAGGAACAGCGCAGTCATCGGGAAGACGAAGCGGCGCAACCGGCCGCGCAGCTGCCTGAACTCGGCGCTCTCCTGTACGTGTTCCCAGTCCAAGTCCGGCGGGTCACCGGGCAGATCGGTGTCGGTGGGACTCATCGTCACTCCCTCGCGACGCTGCGAATTGTGGTCCGCGCCACAGTAGGGAGGCGAGCGCCCGCGAGGAAGCGTCAGCGGTTCAAACGCCGGGCGACACGACGAACGGTCGACGAGCGGTACGCGGGTGCGGACGAATGGGGCGGCTGCGGGCCGGGCGCTCGCTCGTCGAGGTGCAGGCGGAGCATCGCCGCACCGGCCCAGGACGGCGGGCGGCCGCGCAGGGAGACGGCCACCATCACGCCGAACGCGAGTGGTACCGACCAGGGTGCCGGTTGTGACACCAAGATCGCCACCCAGCCGTCGAGCCGCGGCCCGGCCAGCGCGAACAGGATCGAACCGGACGACGCGACCAGCCCCGTCACCACGCCGCTGATCGCGCCCGCGGCCGTGAGGCGCGGCCACCAGATGCCGAGCACGAGCAGCGGGCAGAACGTCGACGCGGCCACCGTGAAGCCCCACGTCACGAGCACCCCGGCGTCGAGCTGCGCGGACGGCAGCGCCAGCACCACCATCACGGCGGCGGCGAACACCACGGTCACGCGTAGGCGGCGCAGGCCCCCGGGCATGAGGTCGTAGGCGATGGCGCCGGACATCACCAGCAGCAGCCCCAGCGACGTCGCCAGGAACGCCGCGAACGCGCCCGCGGTGAGCAGCGCCGTGAACAGCTCGCCGGCCCAGCCGGTGTCCACTTGCGCCGGCAGCGCGACGACGACCGTGTCCGTGTCGCCGGAGAGGTAGATCTCGGGCACCAGCACGCGCCCGAGCACGCCGTAGACGCCGGGGAACAGGTAGAACACGCCCAGCAGTGCCACGGTGATCGCGGCGGTCCGGCGCGCGGCGCGGCCGTCCGGGCTGGTGTGGAAGCGCATCAGGACGTGGGGCAGGCCCATGGTGCCGAGCATCGTCGCGATGAGCACGGCCCACGTGCCCAGCAGCGGATAGCCCTTGTCGAGGTCGAGCAGTGGCCGCTGCCAGTCGGGGCCGCCGAGCGCGGCGCCGTCGCTGACGTCGGGCACCGGCGCGTTGGTGGCGAAGACCAACCGCTCTCCACTGTGGACGGTCAGCTCGCCCGGCGGGAGCGTGCGCGGCCCGGCCGCGGTGACGATGGTGGTGGGCTCGCGCAGGACCACGGTCACGTCGTGCTCGAAGTCCACCGGCGTCTCGTGCGTGAAGCGGGTGAACTCCACGGGCGTGAGCGCGGCGTCGCGGTCGGCGTCGCTCACGTGCAGCACGAGCCACAGCGCGGGCACGAGGAACAGCAGCAGCTTCAGAAAGAACTGGAACGCCTGCACGTACGTCGCCGCGCGCATGCCGCCGAGCGCGAGCGTGACGCTCACGGCCGTGCCCGCGATGACCACCCCGACCCAGTACGGCGTGCCGCCCACGGCCGTGAGCACTAGCCCGGCCGTGCGGAACTGCGGGACGACGTAGATCGTGCCGATCACCAGGATCACGACAGCCGCGATCCGGCGCAGCGCCGGGGAGGCCAGGCGCGCTTCGGCGAAGTCCGGCACCGTCAGCGCCCCGGACCGCCGCATGGGCGCCGCGACGAGCACGAGCATCGCGATGTACCCCGCCGTGAACCCGACCGGGTACCACAGCGCGCCGACGCCGTCCTTCACCACGAGCCCCGCCACCCCGAGGAACGACGCGGCCGACAGGTACTCCCCGGACACCGCAGCGGAGTTCACGAACGGCGAGATCCGCCGCGAGGCCACCAGGAAGTCCGACGTCGTGCGCATCGCCGCCACCCCGCGCACGCCGATGAGCAGCGTGATGAGCACGACGGGCGTCACGGCCAGCGCGAGGTCCATCTACCGCTCCTCGGCCTTCTCCGCGCGCCGCAGCTGCCAGCGCGCGAGCCCGGCCATCACGGGGTAGGGGAGCAGCGCGATCATCAACCAGGACAACGGAATGCCCCACACCCGCACCCCGTCCAGCCCCGGCGCCACGGCGAACACCACGGGCAGCCCGAGCACGAGCACGAACATGGCCACCAGCGCGGGGATGCCGCGTTTGCGCTGCGTCCGGTAGAGCACGGCGGCGCGTTCGGCGTCCGAGGCCCTCAGCCGCGGCATCCGCCAGCGCCCGCGCGCCTGCCTGCGGGAGCGGGCGAGACGCGTCTGCGGGCTCATCACGACGACCCGCCGGACCCGGCTCACGGGACCCTCACCAAGACGGCCCTCACCGAGCCGGCCCTCACCAAGACGACCCCAGCTGCCCCTGCTGCGCCGCCTCCAGCAACCGGTCTCGCAGCTCCCGCGCGTGCCGCCGGCTCACCGGAACGTCGCCGACGGGGGTGTGCGCCAGCAGCCCACCCGTGGTGTCGCTGCGCAGCTCCAGCACGGCGGACACCGACAGCAGATAACCGCGGTGCACCCGCGTGAATCCGGTGCCCTCCCAGTACTCCTCGAGCCGCGAGATCGGCATGCGTACCAGGTGCACCCCGCCGCGGGTGTGGAGACGGACGTAGTCCCCATGGGCCTCGACGAACAACACGTCGTCGCGGCGGACGTAGCGCGTGCGCCCGCCCGCGTCGACCGGCAGGGCGGCCATCGCGTCGGGCACGGCGCGCTGGGCCTCCGAAGGCGCCATGCGCACGACCTTCGCCAGCGCCGCCGAAAGCCGTTCCGTCCGCACCGGCTTGAGCAGGTAGTCCACGGCACCGATGCCATACGCCGCCACGGCGTGACCGTCGTGCGCGGTCACGAACACGATCACCGGCGGCTCCGACAGGCGAGCCAGCAGCGTCGCCAGCTCCAGCCCGTCCAGACCCGGCATGGAGATGTCGAGGAACACCGCGTCGAAGTGGTCCGCCTGCAACAGCTTCAGCGCGCGCAGCGCATCGCCCGCACCCACGACCTCGCCGACCTCCGGGGCCTCGCGCAGCATCCGGCACAGCTCGTCCAGCGCCGGCGCCAGGTCGTCGACGGCCAGCACCCGCAGCCCGCTCACGGCAGCACCCCCGGCTGGAACCGCGGCACCCGCACGACCACGCGCGTGCCGGCACCCACTTCCGTCTCCACGGTCAGCCCGTACCAGGCGCCGTAGACGTTGCGCAGTCGTCTGTCCACATTGGCCAAACCGAGGCCGCTGCCCTCGGCGACCCGGCCGGCGAGGATGTCGGCGGCCAGCTTCGGGTCCATGCCGACCCCGTCGTCCTCCACACTGATCACGCAGTCGTTCCCTTCCGCCTGCCCGTGGACCTGCACGAGCCCGGTGGTCGCGCGCGGCTCGATGCCGTGGCGGATGGCGTTCTCCACCAGCGGCTCCAGCACCAGGTACGGCACGGCCACCGCCAGCACCTCCGGCGCCACGCGCACCTGTACCTTCAGCCGCTCGCCCAGCACCGCGCGCTGCAGCGCCAGGTAGGTCTCCACCGCGCGGAACTCCTCGGCCACCACGGTGTACTCGCCGTGGCGCGCGAGGCTGTAGCGCGTGTAGTCGGCGAAGTCGAGCATCAGGTCCCGCGCCCGGTCCGGCTCCGAGCGCACCAGCGAAGCGATCACCGTCAGCGCGTTGTACACGAAGTGCGGTGACATCTCCGCCCGCAACGCCCGCAGCTCGGCCTGCGCCGCCTGGTCCGCCGACGCCTCGAGCCGGCCCCGTTCCAGTGCCTGCACCACGACGTCGGCCGCTTGCCGCACCACCTCCGAACCCCGCGCGCCCACCACGAGCAACGCGCCGGCCAGCTCGTCGTGGACGTGCAGTGGCACCGCTTCCACCACGTCGACGGAAGCGGGCTCCTCGCTGTGCAGCACCTCGTCGAGCACGTGCGCCACGATGGCGTCGGGTCCCGGCCGGCCCGACCACAGCAGCGAGCCCGACAGGTCCGTGAGCCCCAGCCCGGCCACGCCGAACAGCCGCCGCAGGCCGTGGGCCGCGCGCCGCGCGTGGGCGCCGGCCAGGCCGTCGATGAGGTCGTCGGTGATCTTGCGCGCCGCGGCCAGCACCGGCACCGGGTCGGCGCGCGCGGCGGCGCGCCACGGCAGCCGGACACCCTCGGTCATCGGCGGCCTCCCCTCGGCGACGGAGTCTGGGGGAGTAGATCCTAGCCCCGAACGCGGCGAAGGGGACTTTCCGCGCGGGAAAGTCCCCTTCGAAAACCCTGGAAGGTCAGCAGCTCTGCTTGTAGAAGTACTGCGAGTTCGCGTCCATGTCGTCCTTGGTGATGGAGTGCAGCTGCGCGGTGAGCGTCCGCGTCACGGGCTTGCCTTCCAGCGCCGCCACTGCCTGCTGCACGCCCTGGGTGCCGATCGCGGCCGGGTCCTGGGCGATGAGGCCCTGGTACTCGCCCTTGCGCAGGCCACTTCGGACGGGATTCGTGTCGAAGCCGATGCCCGAGCGCCGCGCCGCCGCAGCGTCGGAGCCGTTGTTGAGAAGTAGGGCCGCGCCCAGTATGCCGAGGGTGACGATCAGCACGGACCCCGACCGACAGGTCGATGCCGGAGCTGATGATCACGAAGGCCATCCCCGCGGAGAGCACGAGCAGCACCGACGTCTCGATCAGCATCGTCCGCAGCGTGAACAGCGTCGCGAACTCGGCGGGCGTGAGCACCGTGAACACGATGTGAGCGCCACGAGCACCAGCGCGATCCAGAACGTGCTAGTGCCGATGAGCCACTTGCCGAGCGGCAACCCTCGCGGTGGATCTACCGGCCCAGGAACAGGTTCGCCGCCAAAGTTCAGCACGGGCGTGACGGCCAGGTCCTGCTGTACCGTCTCGATCCCGAGCCGCACAGTCACGGGGAGTCGAGTGCACCGCGGAGCTGTCGAGCGGGATCCTGCCGGACGTCGGCTGCCCGGCGCCGGAAAGGCACTTCCTGAGCGCGCCGGCACCGTTGTCGCCGATCAAAGCGGTGACCTCACCCGCGCGGGCCTGGAAGGAAGCGCCGCGTAGCGCTTCCACCGAGCCGTAGTGCTTCGTGAGGTCCACCGCGTCCAGCAGGATCTCGCTCATCGGCCTACCTCTTCTCGAGTGCGGGCGGGCGGCAGCGGATCGCGGTGAGCGAGCCCGCCGCCTCGACCTGCCCGGCGTCGAACGGCACCACGTAGGTCTCGCCCTTGGCCAGGGCGAACTCGCCGCCGTGTTCAGTGCGCAGGGTGCCCGAACCGTCGAGCACCACGAGCACCGAGAACGACGGGTCGAACGCCAGCGAGCCACCGGTCAGCTGCACTCGGTCGGCGCGGAAGAACTCGTCGGAACCCGCGGCCAGCAGGTCGACCGACGTGGCCTTGTCCTCGGCGGTGTGCTTCACGATCGAGGTGAGCCGCTCGGCGTCCCAGCCCGAGGTGTCGAGCGTTTCGATCGCGGTGTCGAAGCCGATGCCGAGGTGGCCCTTCTCGGGCGAGGCCAGGAAGTCACGCCACTCCAGCGTCAGCGAGAAGTCGGTGGGCTGCTGCAGTTCCACCACGAACACGCCCTCGCCGATCGCGTGCGGCAGCCCGGCCGGGATGTACACGGTGTCGCCGGCCTGCACCGGCACGCTGTTGAGGGCACCCAGCATGGTCGGCGCGTCCTGCTCGCGCGTCCACTCGGCGACGGTCGCCTTGCTCACCGTCTCCTTGAACCCCGGGTACACGCGCGGGTCGTCGCCGTAGGTGCCCACCACGATCCACGCTTCGGTCTTGCCGAAGTGCGAGTCGAAGTGCTGCTTGGCGAACTCGTCGGACGGGTGGAAGTGCACGGGCAGCCGCTGGCCCGCGTCGAGCAGCTTCACCAGCAGGCCGGTGGAGTCGCCGAGCTTGGCGACGTGCGCGGCACCCAGCCACGCCTCGGCGTTCTCACGCACGGCGTCGCGCAGCCAAACACCGCTGGGGAGCTTCGTGAGGCCGTTGGTGTCCTGGCCGAACATCGTGGTGACGGAGCCGACCCAGTCCTCCGGGCCGAACTTCGAGTCCGTACCGGTGGCACCGCGCAGCGCGGCGATCGCGTCGCCACCGCGGTAGAACTGCGGCGGCTGGTTGGCCGGGAGCCGGATCGGTTCGAGGTGCGTGCTCACGGGGCGACCTCACCGGAACCACGGGCTACGAGATGCACGGGCAGGACTACCTTTCTGGGTGCGGACTGATCCCCCTGGATCCGCGCGAACAGCAGCTCTGCCGCCGCGTGCCCCAGGGCGCTGACGTCGTGCGCGACGACCGTCACCGGCGGGTCCAGCAGGTCCGCCAGCTCGAAGTCGTCGAAGCTCACCATGGCGGGCCGGTGATCGGCGTGGGCCAGCGCGCGCAGCAGGTGCACGGCCACGCGGTTGTTGCCCGCGATCACCGCGGTAGCGGCCGACGGGCCCGTCAGCAGCGTCGCCACGGCGTGGGCGATGGTCTCCGGCGTCGGCGTGCGCATCACGACGAGGCTCTCGTCGTAGGAGACGCCGTTGCGCACGCAGCCCTCGCGGAAGCCGCGCAGACGCTCTGCCGCGGTGAAGATGTCGGGGCTGTCACCGAGGAACGCGATGCGGCGGTGGCCGTGCCGCACCAGGTGCGCGACCGCGTCGATCGTGCCGCCGAGGTTGTCCACGAGCACGGTGTCGGCCACGATGTCGCCGGCCGGGCGGTCGAGGAACACCACCGGCGTGCCCGCGCGCATTTCCGGCACGAGGTAGCCGTGCTGCATGCCGGCCGGGACCACGAGGATCCCGTCGACCCGGCGCGCGCAGAACTCCAGCGCCAGCTCGCGTTCGCGGTCGGAGTTCTCCTCCGACGAACCGGTGAGCACGTGGCGGCCGAACGACGTGGCGATGCGCTCCACCGCGCGGTTGAGCTCGGAGTAGAACGGGTTGCCGACGTCTTCGACGATGAGGCCGATCGTGCCCGTGGTGGAGCCGCGACGCAGGTTGCGGGCGCCGAGGTTGCGGCGGAACCCGAGCTGCTCGATGGCCGCCACCACGCGCTCGGCGGTGTCGGGGTGTACCGCGGGCTCGTCGTTGACCACCCGGGACACGGTCTTGATGCTGACGCCGGCGAGCCGGGCCACATCGCTCATCGTGGCCCGTCGGCTCGCCGGGCGGGGAAGCCCGTCCGCTTCCCGACCATGAGGAGACAACGTTGTCATAGTGGCGCAGATTGCACACCAAAGCCCGGGTCGCTGTCAATGCCCGCTTCGCGCCGAATGGGATTCAGCCTGCGAAAGTTGTGAGGCAGATGGCTGATCAGTGTGTCCTGAACCGGACAGGCTCTCACGGCAGACTTGACGTTTTCGTGAGGGATTGCCCAAGGTTGCCCGCATCGACGGTGTGCGCGACAAGGTTGTCATCCCACTCCTCCGCGGCCCTGACGGCCGAGTCGCGCCGACGACTGGAGAGGCGATGGCGATGGCGATGGCGCGAGCGCGCTGGAGAGCCGGACTGATCTTCCTGACCACGGCGGTGGTGGCGGCGGTCGCGCCGGCCACCGCGGCGGTGGCCGCGAAAGCCCCGGACACTGATTTCGCGAAGTGGGTGAACCCCTTCGTCGGCACCCGGCCGGGCGGTGAGGACCACGGCACGGGTGGCGGTGCCGGCAACACGTTCCCGGGCGCGGTGGCGCCGTTCGGGATGGTGCAGTGGAGCCCGGACACGGTGAAGTCGCAGCCGGGCGGCTACTTTTACGACGACAACGCCCTCACGGGCTTCAGCCTCACGCACCTCTCGGGTGCGGGCTGCTCGACGTACGAAGACATCCCCTTCATCCCGTACGTCGGCGAGGTCAGCACCTCGCCCGCGACGGACCCGGGCCATTACACGTCGAAGTTCAGCCACGACAACGAGCACGCCACCGCGGGCGAGTACGACGTCACCCTCGACAGCGGCGCGAAGGTCGAGCTGAGCGCGACGCAGCGCACCGGCTCCGCGCGCCTGACCTACCCCGCCGGCGCGTCCTCGACGCTGCTGGTCAACACGTCCGGCTCGGTCAACGGCACCGACGACGCGTCGATCACCATCGGCAAGGACACCATCAGCGGCTGGGCGACCAGCGGCCGCTTCTGCGGCGCGCAGAACACCTACCGCGTGTACTTCTCCGCGAAGTTCGACACCCCGTTCGCCTCGATCGGCACGTGGAAGAACGGCGCGGTGACGCCCGGCAAGACGTCGGAGACCGGCGGGGCCAAGGCGAAGGTGGCGCAGCCCAACGGCGTGAACGCCGCCATCGCGCGCCCGGCCAAGGCCAAGACGCAGGACACCACAGTGAGTGGCCCCGGCAGCGGCGGCTACGTGACCTTCGCGAACCTCAACGGCGCGCAGGTCAACGTGCAGGTCGGCCTGTCGTTCGTGTCCGTGGACGGCGCGAAGGCGAACCTGAAGGCCGAGAACAACGGCAAGAAGTCCTTCGACCAGATCGCGGCCGGCACGCGCAAGGCGTGGAACGACCAGTTCGGCAAGGTCGCCGTCAGCGGCGGGTCCGACGCCGACATGACGACCTTCTACACGTCGCTGTACCACTCGCTGATCCAGCCGAACGTGTTCTCCGATGTGGACGGTTCCTACCCCGGCTTCGACGGCCGGATCCACAAGGCCGACAAGGGCCACGCGATGTACACCAACTTCTCCGGTTGGGACATCTACCGCTCGGAGATCCCGCTGCTGGCCACGATCGACCCGGCCCAGACGTCGGACATCGTGCGCTCGATGATGGCCTACGCCGAGCAGGGCGGCTCGTGGGACCGCTGGACCGTGGCCAACGACTACACCGGTGTGATGAACGGCGACCCGTACCACATCATCGTCTCCAGCGCGTACGCCTTCGGCGCGCGTGACTTCGACGCCCAGAAGGCGTTGCTGCTGATGATCAAGGGCGCCACGCAACCCACGCAGGGCTACACCGAGCGGCCCGGCCTCGCGGACTACATGCGTCTCGGCTACGTGCCCGGCGCAGGCGCGGACACGCTGGAGTACACCAGCGCCGATTTCGCCATCGCGCAGTTCGCGAAGCGCCTCGGCGACAGCGCCACCTACACCACGTTCATGAAGCGCGCGCAGAACTGGCAGAACCTCTACAACCCGGGCACCGGCCACCTGCAGCCGCGTAACGCCGACGGCTCCTTCGCCGGCACGTACGACCCGGCCAGCTCGCAGGGCTGGGTCGAGGGCAACGGCGCGCAGTACGAGTGGATGGTTCCCTACGACCTCGGTGGCGTCGTCTCGGCGTTCGGCGGCGACACGGCGACCCAGTCGCGGCTGGACACCTTCTTCACGCAGCTGAACGCGGGCACGCAGGAGCCGTTCGCCTTCATGGGCAACGAGCCGAACTCCAACGCGCCCTACGTCTACTCGTACACGGGTGCCCCGGCCAAGACCCAGGCCATCGTGCACCGGTCGATGGACGAGCTCTACAACCCGCGTCCCGAGGGCCTGATCGGCAACGACGACCTCGGCCAGATGTCGGCCTGGTACGTGTGGTCCGCGCTGGGCGTCTACCCGGAGATCCCGGGCCGCGCCGAGGTGCTGCTGTCCACGCCGCGGTTCGAGCACGCCGTGCTCACGACCGGCGCGGGCAAGAAGATCACGATCAACGCGCCCGGCACCGGTGACTACGTCGGCTCGTTGAAGGTCAACGGCGGCGCGGCCTCGAAGTCGTGGCTGCCCGAGGCCCTGATCTCGACCGGCGGCACGCTCGACTTCACCCGCTCGGCCACGGCCACCCAGTGGGGTGCCGCGGCGGCCGACGCCCCGCCGTCGTTCCGCGAGCAGGAGAAGCCGAGCCTGGCGTTCGCCAACCCGGCCCGCGTGGTGACCCCGGCGGGCTCGACCGCGACGGCGAGCGTCGGTGTGCAGGATCTGTCCGGTACCGCGAAGACGTGGACCTACACCGCGGGCAGCGCCGACGGCATCACGCTCTCGCCCGCGTCGGGTTCGGTCGCGGTGCCGGCCAACGGCAAGGCACAGGCCACGGTCAACGTGACCGTCCCCGCGGGCACCGCCGACGGCGCCCGCCGTATCCCGGTCACGTTCTCCGCGCCGGGGCTGGCGAGCACCGAGGCCGTGCTCACGGTGCTCGTGGCGCAGCCGGGCAGCTGGCTGGCCACAGTGGACAACGCCGGCATCTCGCCCGACTCCGATTCGACGAAGGCCAACTTCGACGGCGGTGGCTGGAGCTACTCGGCCGACGCGCTGGCCGCGGCCGGTGCCAAGCCCGGCGGCACCGTGACCAGTGACGGCCTCAACTTCACGTGGCCGTCGTTCCCGGCGGGCGACCCGGACAACGTCGTGGCCAACGGCCAGAAGGTGACCGTGACCGGCTCGGGCCGGCTCGCGCTGCTCGGCGCCGGCTCCAACGGCAACGCGCAGGGCACGCTCACCATCACCTACACCGACGGCACCACGTCCAC
This sequence comes from Amycolatopsis sp. NPDC051372, assembly GCF_040682095.1. Taxonomy (NCBI): domain Bacteria; kingdom Bacillati; phylum Actinomycetota; class Actinomycetes; order Pseudonocardiales; family Pseudonocardiaceae; genus Amycolatopsis; species Amycolatopsis sp. NPDC051372. The sequence continues at coordinate 116,004 of NZ_JBFBAF010000031.1, read as the reverse complement.
CGCCACGGTCGGTGTGTCCGACTGGACGCTGGGTGGCGGCGCCGCGCAGCCGTCGTTCGGCAACCGGATCGTGCTGTCCACGCCGTACCGCAACGCTTCGGGCACCGACCCGCAGCAGATTCGCACGATGGTGTTCGGCACCGCGCCGATCACCCTCGACGCCGGTAAGACGGTGGCGAGCGTGACGTTGCCGTCGAACGTCAGCGGTGGCGCCATGCACATCTTCGCCATCGCCGTCGGCTGATCTTCGCCAGTCCGTGATCCGTGGAGGGCTCCTCACGCGAGGGGCCCTCCACGGACCGTTTCCTTGAGGGAGCTCGATGAGGAGCAGAACACTGGCGGGCGCGGTCGCGCTCGCCGTCGTGGCGGCCGGCCTCACGCCGGTCACCGCCTCGGCCGGACCGGCCGACGCGCTGGAGTCCGTGAACACGTTCATCGGCACGCAGGACGAGGGCAACACGTTCCCCGGGGCCTCGGTGCCGTTCGGCATGACGCAGGTCAGTCCACAAACGACCCACTACGCCGGGTACCTCTACACCGACACCGCGATCCGCGGCTTCGGCCACTTCTTCCTCTCCGGCGCGGGCTGCTGGGAGCAGGGCGGCCTGGTGTCCACCCTGCCCACCACAGGCGATGTCGGTCCGGGAGCCGCGTTCGACACGACCAAGCCGGCCACCTTCGACAACGCCAACTACGCCGCGCCCTACACCCACGACGGCGAAGTCGGGAAACCCGGCTACTACAAGGTGCGCCTGACCGGCTACGGCGGCGTCGACGTGGAGACCACGGCCTCGACCCGCAGCGGCGTCGAGCGCTACACGTTCGACAAGTCCGGTCCCGCCAACGTGTTCGTGAACGTCGGGCAGGCCAACGCCAAGGAACCCGTCACCGGCAGCAGCGTGCGGATCGTCGACGACCACACGATCTCCGGCACCGTCGAGTCACAGGCCTTCTGCGGCGGCAAGGCCTACACGACGTACTTCACCACGAAGTTCGACAAGCCGTTCTCCAGTTACGGCACCTGGTCGCCGACCGGCGGCACGCCGTCGAGCAAGTCCTCGGCGGGCGGCGCGGGCCTGCGCGGCGCGTGGCTGACCTTCCCGAAGGGCGACCAGATCACCGCCACCACGTCGATCTCCCAGGTGGACGCCCACGGCGCCGACGTGAACCTCGCCGCCTCGCGGGTGCGCCCGTTCGATGCCGTGAAGGCCGACGCCCAGCGCACATGGCGCCAGGAGCTGTCCAGCGTGGACATCACCGGCGGCACACCCGACGAGCGCACGGTGTTCTACACCTCGCTCTACCACGCCTTCCTGCAGCCGCTCACCGCGAACGACGCCGACGGCCGCTACTACGGCTTCGACAAGAAGATCCACCGCGCGATCGGCTGGACGTACTACGACTTCTTCTCGCTGTGGGACACCTACCGCAGCCAGAACCAGCTGCTTGCGCTGCTGAAGCCCGACCGGGCGCGCGACATCGCGAAGAGCATTCTGGCGATCCACGAGCAGGGCGGCTGGCTGCCGCGGTGGGCGTACGCGAGCCAGGAGACCAACACCATGACCGGCGACCCGGTCACACCGTTCCTGGTCGACCTGTGGCGCTTCGGCGCGCTGAAGGGCGACGAAGTCGAGGCGTATGAGGCGCTGCTGCAGAACTCGCAGCAGATCCCGCCGGCGTCCTCGCCGTTCCAGGGCCGCTCGGGCAACGCGAGCTACCAGGCCGACGGGTTCGTGCAGTACGACCCGAACTTCCCGAAGAAGGGCCAGGACACCGACCCGAACCACGGCGCTTCGGCCACGCTCGAATACGCCCTCGGCGACTGCTCGCTCTCGACCATGGCCGCGGCGCTGGGCAAGAAGCAGGACGCGGCGGCGCTGGCCGCGAAGGGTCGCACCTACCAGACGCTGTGGGACCCGACCGTGACCGACCGCGGCTTCACGGGCTTCTTCCGCCCGAAGGTCGCCGGCGGTGACTGGTTCACGCCGGCGGGCCAGCCGTACAGCCCGCAGAGCCAGGACGGCTTCCACGAGGGCACCGCGTGGCAGTACCAGTGGCTCGTGCAGCAGGACGTGCCCGGGCTGATGAAGGAGATGGGCGGAGCCGACAACACCCACGCCCGCCTCGACGACTTTTTCGCCTACGACGACCTCGTGAAGGACCCGGCGAAGACCGTCCGGGAGGAATGGGTCGTGGGGCCGTACTCCTACTACAACCAGTTCCGCTACAACCCCAACAACGAACCCGACCTGCACTCGCCGTGGATGTACACGCTCACCGGCCAGCCGTGGAAGACCTCCGCGGTGGTGCGCGCGGCCCACACGCTGTTCACGAACGCCCCCAATGGCGTCACGGGCAACGACGACCTCGGCACCATGTCGGCGTGGTACGTCTTCAGCGCGCTCGGCCTCTACCCGGCCGTGCCCGGTACCGGTAACTTCGTGCTGAACGCGCCGCAGTTCGCCAAGTCCGTGCTGCACCTGCAGAACGGGCGTTCGGTCACCATCGAGGCGCCGGGTGCCGACGGGGCGAAGCTCCAGTACGTCCGCGGCCTGGAGGTGGGCGACGGGCGGCAGGCGCGGCCTTCGGACAAGTCCTACGTGAGCGTCGAGCAGTTGCGGCGCGGGACCACACTGGACTTCACCCTGACCGCCGACGCCACGCAGGCCACGTGGGCAACATCACCTTCGTCGGCACCGCCGTCACCTTGTGCCGGTTAGTGTCCGATTGAGAACTATCCGTGAAGGCTCTTTCCCGGAATGCGAGACCGGGAAGGGGCCTTCACGGTTTTCCGGGCATATCCCCCGGTTTCCGGGAGTGGTCCAGACCATATTGGGGAGGGGTCGTGAGGATGGTCACGGGCCCCGGTGTTCCGGTGAGGGCCGTCACGCCTCACACTGGTGTCATACGCGTCCGACAGTGCTGTTGACGTCAAGTGGGTAGTCCCCCTTGGACAGTGCACCGGACGCGTTTTTGTGTGTGCAGGCAGCACGCACCCGTGTGACGCACAGGAGGAAGTCGTGTCCAGCAAGGCCGCTATCGTGTTCCGCGTGGCCGCAGTCGCCGAAGCCCTGTCCTGGGCCGGTTTGCTGATCGGCATGTTTCTCAAGTACGTCGTGCACTCCTCCGGTGAGGGCGGCGTGCCCGTCATCGGCATGGTCCACGGCGTGATCTTCGTGCTCTACGTCGTGGTCTCCCTGTCCGTCGCCAAGCCGCTCGGCTGGCGCCCGAAGACCCTGGTGCTCGCGCTGCTGTCCAGCATCCCGCCGCTGTTCACCTGGATCTTCGAGAAGTGGGCCCTGCGCAACGGCCGCCTCGACGGCCCGCAGCGCCTCACCCACGGCGGTGTCGGCCTGTTCGAGTCCCGCGTGCGGGAGACCGTGAACGCCTGATTTCCCCGCTTTCAACGGGCCCGTACGACCTCGTGTCGTGCGGGCCCGTTCGCGTTTGCCCCGGCGTGTTCGCCGGGGCGTGTGCGGTTTCGGCGCTATTCGGTGAAGTCGCCCGAGGAGCGGCGGACCTTGGTGAGCAGGTCGGTGAGCTGTTCGACCTGCCGCTCGGTGAGCCCCGTGAGCCCGAAGTCGATGCCCGTCACCGCGGCCGTCGCGGCTTCGCGGCGCGCGCGGCCGTCGTCGGTGATCTCGACCAGCGTCGTGCGGCGGTCGGTGGGGTGCGGCACGCGCTTCACGAGCCCGTCGCGCTCGAGGCGGTCGACTATGTTGGTGACACTGGTGGGGTGCAACTGCAGCCGTTCACCCATCACCCGCATCGGCAGCCGCGAGTTGCGGGCGAAGGTGAGCAGCACGAGCGCCTCGTAGCGGGCGAAGGTGAGGCCGTGCGGCTTGAGCGAGCCGTCGACCGCCGACTGGATGATCTGTTGCACGCGCATCAACCCGGTGACCGCGGCCATGGTTCCGGCGGGACCGATCCGGTCCTCCCAGAGCTCGGCCGCACGGGCGATCGGGTCGAACGGCAACGGTCGGTTCATGACACGCGAAGTTACCAGCGGGTACCCGGAAGGCGGCGATCGCCCTGCTCAGCCGCCATTGTTTTCCTCTGACGAAAGGATCCGAGATGATCGTCGCGTTCAGTGTGAGCCCCTCCGGCGGCGACCCGGACGCCGGTGTGAGCGAAGCCGTCTCGCGCGCCGTGAAGGTCGTCCGCGACAGCGGGCTGCCCAACTCCACCAGCTCGATGTTCACGGAAATCGAGGGCGAGTGGGACGAGGTGATGGCCGTCGTGAAGCAGGCCGTGCTGGCCGCGGGGGAGGGCTCGCCGCGTGTCGGCCTCGTCCTCAAGGCCGACATCCGCCCGGGCTACGACACGGGCCAGCTCACCGCGAAGGTCGACCGAGTGGAAGCACACCTGCGCGAGGACTGAGCGCCTACGGCAGCGGCGGGGTGAACGCCACGGTCCACCGGCCTTCCTCCCTTGTCACCGCCAGGGAGTAGGTGAATCGCGACCCGTGCGTCACCCCGCTGACCACCGCGCGCGTGGGGGAGTGCTCGTCGGGAACGAGCTGCACGGCGATGTCGCGAACGTCCTCTTCGCCGAGCACGGCCACGTAGTCGTCGGCGAAGTCGGAGGCGCCGGAGCCCGGGTAGTCGAGCAGGTCTTCGAGCTCGCCGGAGTCCCGGGCGACCAGGGCGCTGCGCAGCGAATCACGCAGGGCGACGGGCGAGGGCGCGCCCGGGTCCGGCTGGTTCGCGATGATCACCGTGATCGCCACGACCCACGCCACGCCCACCCCGACGGCCACCGCCACGGTGGCGTTGCGCCGGCTCAGCATCACAGCCTCCCTGATCTTTCCGCCGTGAGCATGCACGAGCCGGGCGCTCCTGCCAATCGTGGCGCGAGTGCGACACCCGGGCACCGGCGGTGAAATGTCCCGCCGCCCCGTGCCAGGATGGAGGGCGTGACACACCCACGCGGATCTGCAGCGAACTCAGCGGCCATGTCCGCCGCACTGTCCGGCGCGGTCGACCTGTCCGCGCTCAAGGCCCGGGCCGAAGCGTCCCGGAGCCAGCCCCCCGCGCCGCCTGCGGGTGCGGCGCCGGCCGGGGGCGGCGCGCCGCCGTCGGACGTCATCATGGATGTGACGGAAGCCACGTTCCAGACCGACGTCGTCGAGCGCTCACTCAACCAGCTCGTGCTCGTGGACCTGTGGGCCGACTGGTGCGGCCCGTGCAAGCAGCTCAGCCCGGTGCTGGAGCGCCTCGCCACCGAAGCGGCCGGTGCGTGGGTGCTCGCCCGCGTCGACGTGGACGCCAACCCGCGCATCGCGCAGCTGTTCGGCGCCCAGTCGATCCCGACCGTCGTCGCGATCGGCGGCGGCCAGCCCGTGGACGCGTTCTCCGGCGCCCTGCCGGAGCCCGAGATCCGCAAGTGGCTGGGCGCGCTGCTCGACGCCCTGCGCGACAAGCTCCCCGGCACCCGCGCCGCCGAGGAGGCCCGCGGCCCGATCGAGGAGCCCGAGGACCCGCGCTTCACCGAGGCCGAGGAAGCCTTCGAACAGGGCGACTTCGCCGCCGCGCAGGCCGCCTACGAGCGCATCCTCGACGCCGAGCCCGCCAACGAGCTCGCGAAGAACGCCCTGGCCCAGGTCAAGTTCACCGCCCGCGCCGAAGCGGCCGACCCGGACGCCCGCACCAAGGCCGACGCCGACCCGACGAACCTCGACGCCCAGCTCGCGGCCGCCGACCTGGAGATCGCGGAGCAGGACGTGGACGCCGCGTTCACGCGCCTGATCGACACCGTCCGCCGCACCGCCGGCGACGACCGCAACCGCGTCCGCGAACACCTGGTCGCGCTGTTCGACCTCTTCGACCCGGCCGACGAGCGCGTGATGAAGGCCCGCCGCAACCTGGCGAGCGCCCTGTTCTGAGCCGTTCCACCACGAAGGCCCTCGGTCCCCTGGCACTGTGAAGGGATCCGGGGGCCTTCGTCGTGATCATGAAGCGCCGGCCTCGGGGACAGGCGAATCTCCAGCCTGCGGGGCCAAACAGCCCTGGTGACGGGCGCCCGCCGGGGCCTTGGTCGCGCGGTCGCGCCGGCCTCTCCGGGCGCGGCGCCGAGGTCGTCCTCGTGGCCCGGTCGCAGGCCGAGCTCGCGGCCACCTCCGAGCTTGCCGCAGGCCTGCTCGGGGGCAACGCCTACATCACGGCCAAGGCCGCCGTCGAAGTTCACACCCGCAACCTCGCCGCGGAGCTCACGTACGAGAGCGGCGTCCTGATCTTCCCGGAGGCCTCCGCGGCCGGGTTGCTCGAGCACCTGCCGGCCGACGACAACGGGGTCACCTGGCCCGCGCCCGCGATCGGCTGAGCCTCGGCCGTCGCGTTTCCAGCATGCCTGGAAACTCCGTTCACGATGATTTTCCAGCCTGCGTGGAAAACCCGCCTCCAGATGCTCAGCCGTACTGCTTCGAGCAGACGGCGGAACCCTCGAGGTAGCCCCGTCGCAGCGACTCGACCCGGTCGAAACCGCTGTCCGGCCGCTTGCCGTTCACGTCCGCCGACACCAGGCCGTCGGGGCGCAGCAGGTCGGCGATCGCCTCGTCGAGGTCGCCGGCCGAGAGCCGCAGCGAGCCGGGCCGGTTCGTGAACGCCGCCCAGGCGCCCACCAGACACGACGTCCGCAGCCCCGCGTTCGGGTTGTCCAGCGACGCTCCCACGCCCTTCTGGATCCCCATCGCGTACCGCGACGCCACCTCCGCGAACGCCGCGAAGTCGCCCAGCCCCGTGCTCTGCCGCCCCGACGCGTCGGAGTCAGCGTCCACGGGCTGGGCCAGCTGGGTCAGCCGCGAAACGTCGATGTTCACCGTGTTGTCGGCCGGGCAGTAAGACGCGGGCGGGGTCGACGGCCCACCGGAGCAGCTGCCGCTGCCCGGCACGATCGTCGGCGCCTTCACCCCCGCGCCGCCGAACGCCGAGTCCAGGCTCGCCTTCAGCAGCGTCAGCGTCTGCTCGGAGATCTTCGCGTCGCCCTTGCCGGTGTCCAAGCTGTCGAACGGCCGCTCCGTGAGCCGCGCCTGCACGTTCTGCGCGTTCATGCCCGCGCACTCCTTCGGGCCCTTCTCGAACCCGGACTGGAACGCGAACGTCCGGTCGAACGCCGTGCCGTGGGCCTGCCGGTCGGTGGCGCTGGTGCCGGCCTGGTCTCGGATGAAGAACATCGCGGCCATGATCCGGTCGAGACCCTCGGCCGTGGACACCTGGTAGTACTTGCTCTTCCCCTCGGCCACCCAGCGGAAGTAGCTGCCCGCGAAGCAGTCGGCCTGCTGCTCCTTCACGACGCTCGGCGTGCTCTTCGTGATGCCGGCCTTCGGCCCGAGCCGGTACTGGATCGCGTGGCCGAACTCGTGCGCCAGCACGGTGACCACCGACATCGGCCCGAAGCGCTGGCGCAGCATCGGCAGCAGCACGCCGCGATCCCACGCCACCGAGTCGTCTGCGGAGCAGTAGAACGCGTTCACAAGCTTCTTCACACTGCCGCACGCCGTCTGCTCGGTGTCGGTGCGCGAGTCGTAGGACAGCAGCGACGTCACGGGCTTGAAGTCCTGCCCGAAGTCGGTCGGGAGTGCCTCGCCCCAGTAGGCCTCGACGTCGGCGATCGCGGCCGTGGCCAGCTGGTCGTCCTGGCCGCCCTCGGCGTTCTTCACGGTCAGGTTCGGCTTCGGCGCGCCGCTCTTCAGGCCGCTGTCGAAGTGGGTCACGGGCAGGCCCGCGACGTTGCCGGCCCCGGGCGTCACCGGTCCGGCCGAACCAGTTCCGCAGGCCGCCGCGCCCAACGCCGCCACCATCGCGAGCGCCAGCAGCGCTCCCCCTCGCCTCATCACGCCCGGGACCCTACCCAGCGGGTGTGCCCGATGTGAGCGTTATTCTCGAACGGGTCGCGAGCGCCGGAACGGGCGGCCCGATATGGTCGCTGACCATGCGTGCTGTCCGCCGGTTCACCGTCCGAGCCAGCCTGCCGGAATCGCTCGCGGGCCTTGGTGCGCTCGCGACGAACCTGCGCTGGACCTGGCACCCACCGACCCGCGACCTGTTCGCGTCGATGGACGCCGAGCTCTTCAACGCCATCCGCGACCCGTTGCGGATGCTCACCGCGCTGCCGCCGGAGCGCCTGCGGGAGCTGTCCGTGGACGAGGACTTCCTGCGCCGCACCCACGAAGCCGCGGCAGGGCTGGAGCAGTACCTCACCGAGCCGCGCTGGTACCAGCGGCGCACCGATGAAGGCCTGCCCGCGGCCGTCGCGTACTTCTCGATGGAGTTCGGCGTCACCGAGGCCCTGCCCAACTACTCGGGCGGCCTCGGCGTGCTCGCGGGCGACCACCTGAAGGCGGCTTCGGATCTCGGCGTGCCGATGGTCGGCGTCGGGCTGCTCTACCGGTCGGGCTACTTCCGCCAGAGCCTGTCGCTCGACGGCTGGCAGGTCGAGCACTATCCGGTGATCGACCCCAACGCGTTCCCTCTGGAGCTGGTGACCGACGGCGCGCACCCAGTGCTCGTCGAGGTCGCCATGCCGGGCGGGCGCACGCTGCACGCGCAGATCTGGCGCGCCCGCGTGGGCCGCATCCCGTTGCTGCTGCTCGACACCGACATCGAGGCCAACGACGAGGACCTGCGCCCCGTCACCGACCGGCTGTACGGCGGCGACGCCGACCACCGCATCCGCCAGGAGATCCTCGCCGGCATCGGCGGCTTCCGGGCTGTGCGGAAGTTCTGCGAACTCACCGGCCACCCGCAGCCGAACGTCTTCCACACCAACGAGGGCCACGCCGGGTTCCTCGGTCTCGAGCGCGCCCGCGAGATCATCCAGGCCGACCGGCTCGGCTTCGACGAGGCGCTCCCGGCCGTGCGCGCGGGCACGGTCTTCACCACCCACACGCCGGTGAGCGCCGGCATCGACCGCTTCCCCGTGGACCTCGTGCAGCGCTACTTCTCCGATGGCCGGCTCGTGCCCGACATCGACGTGCGCCGCGTGCTGCAGCTGGGCGCTGAGGACAACCCGGGCCTGTTCAACATGGCCCACATGGGGCTGCGGCTCGCCCAGCGCGCCAACGGCGTCTCGGAGCTCCACGGCCGCGTCACCCGGCGCATGTTCTCCCGCCTGTGGCCCGGGTTCGACGACGACGAGGTGCCGGTCTCGTCCATCACCAACGGCGTGCACGGCCCCACGTGGGTCGCGCGCGAGCTGAGCGCGCTGCTGGGCGGCAATCACGACGAGTTCGGCCACGAGGGCCGCACGCCGGACAGCTCGCTGCGCGACGGAGTCACGGACCAGCAGCTGTGGGAGCTGCGCCGCGAGCTGCGGGGAAAGCTCGTGGGGGAGGTGCGCCGGCGCGTGCGGGCGGCGTGGATGCAGCGCGGCGCTTCGGCGCTGGAGCTGGGCTGGACGGAGCGCGTGTTCGACCCGGACGTGCTGACCGTCGGCTTCGCCCGCCGCGTGCCCACGTACAAGCGCCTCACGCTGATGCTGCGCAACCCCGACCGCCTGCGTGCGCTTCTGCTCGACGAGAAGCGGCCGATCCAGATCGTGATCGGCGGCAAGTCGCACCCCGCCGACGAGAACGGCAAGCAGCTCATCCAGCAGATCGTGCGATTCGTCGACGACCCCGCCGTGCGCCACCGCATCGTCTTCCTGCCCGACTACGACATGTCCATGGCGCGCTACCTCTACCGCGGCTGTGACGTGTGGCTCAACAACCCCGTGCGGCCGCTGGAGGCGTGCGGCACCTCGGGCATGAAGTCGGCCCTCAACGGTGGCCTCAACCTCTCCATCCGCGACGGCTGGTGGGACGAGTGCTACGACGGCTCCAACGGCTGGGCCATCCCCACCGCCGACGGCGTCACGGATCCCTTGCGCCGCGACGACCTCGAGGCCGCCGCGCTCTACGACCTGCTCGGCCAGCAGATCGCGCCGCTCTACTACGACACCGACGCTTCGGGCGTCCCCTCCGGCTGGCTGTCCATGGTCTGGCACACCTTGGAGACGCTCGGCCCGCGCGTGCAGGCGTCGCGCATGGTCCGCGAGTACGTGGACTCCGGCTACCTGCCCGCGTCGCGCATGGTCGCCGCCGCGGTCGACGACGGTTACGCGGGCGCGTTGTCGCTGGCCGACTACCGCACCAAGCTCGAAGTCGCGTGGCCCCGCGTGCGGATCTTCGACTCGGAACTGCTCTACGACCACGCTTCGCGCTTGGTCGTCGGCACCGAGGTCACCGTCCGCGCCCGCATCGACCTCGCCGGCCTGGACCCGTCCGAAGTGGACATCCAGGCCGTCGTCGGCCAGGTCGGCGACGGCGACGAACTCACCGACACCGTCACGGTCCCCATGCACGGCGACGGCATCGGCGCGTTCTCCGCCTCACTGCGCCTGCCCCGCGCCGGCTCGGTGGGCTACACGGTGCGGGTGCTGCCGAAGCACCCCCTGCTGGCGAGCCCGGCGGAACTGGCCCGGGTGGTGCTCGCGTAGTGCCGGCGCTGATCAGCCCCACGACCCGGCTGACCCCGCCTGGCTCGACGCGCACGCCGAGTGGGGCCCTGGCAGCCACGAAGACGGTTTCGGGCTGGTGCCGGTCGACGAGGTCGGCTCGCCGACCGGGTTCGCTGCCTGGGTGGCGCGGCTGGCCGCCGAGTCGGATCGGGTGACGTACCGGTGGCTCGTCGAGGACGACCGCGTGCTCGGCGGAATCGCGCCTGCGGCACGGGTTCGACGACTTCGTGCGTCAAGCTGGCCACATCGGCTTCGGCATCCGGCCGTCGGCTCGACGTCGCGGGTTGGCCGCGTGGGCGCTGGGCCGGATGGTCGACGAGGCGCGCGGGCTCGGAATCGACCGCGTGCTGCTCGTCTGCGAGGCCGGCAACGTCGCTTCGGCGCGAACGATCGAGCGCCTCGGCGGAGTCTTCGAAGAGCGCCGGGACACTGAACATGGTCCGGCGCTGCACTTCTGGATCCCCACCGGCGAATCCGGCACGTGATTCCGCGAACCGCACCCTGAACCGCCGTCACGGCACCGCCGGCGACCCACCCTCCACCACAGGGAACCCCTCAGCCGCCCACGCCCGGAACCCGCCCTCGAGATCCGTGGCGTTCTTCAACCCCAACCGCTGCAGATCCGCCGCGGCCAGGCTCGACGAGTAGCCCTCGTTGCACACCACGATCGCCGTCGTGTCAGGAGTCACATCCGGCAGCCGCCAATCGCTGTCCGGGGCGAGCCGCCACTCCAGGTGGATCCGCTCGACGACCACGGCGCCGGGGATCTCACCCTCGGCGGCGCGGTTGGCGTGCGGCCGGATGTCCACGATCAGCGCGCCTTCGGCCTGCAGCGCGGCCGCGCGCGCCGGCGGAACCCGGTCCAGGGAGGACCGGGCGCCGGCGAGGAAGTCGTCGATCGAGCTCATCGGCCGAGTATGACCGGCAGCGGCGGGATTTCGCCGGGGACGTCGGCCAGCGTCGTGTATTCGCGCGTGGGCACCAGCGGCGGCGAGTACGCGTGGACGCTGGCGGACGGCTCGTCGCCGAGGCCGGTGACCTGGTGCGCGCGCCCGGCGCCGAAGCCGATGCTCTCGCCCGCCTTGTGCGTGCGGCGCCGGATCGGACCGCCGGGATAGCGGTATTCCTCACCCAGTTCGCCCTGCAGCACGGTGAACGAGCCGGCCGCGCCGCCGTGGTCGTGGGGTTTCGTCTGCTGGCCGGGCAGCCACGACAACAGCCACAGCTCCAGCCCGTCGGTCAGCGCGAGCCGCGCCCACCAGCGGCCTTCCTCGTCGAAGCGCAGCACGTCGCGCAGGCTGGAGGTGAGCTCGGTGGTCACGGTCTTGGTGAGGTCGGCCAGCTCACGCGGCGTCCACAGCAGGCGCTCGGGCTGCAGCAGCCGCGCCAGCAGGGGATCGGTCAGACGGGGGTGGATCTCGAAGTCGGGACGGGTGAACGACGTGGTCAACGGGGGTGCTCCTCAAGCAGGGGTGATGGCTGGCGAGACGGCACAGCGCGGCACGAAACCCGCGTTCAGCAGGCGTGCCGCGCTCGCGTACACCCGCACGAGGCCACGAGGAGCAGGTCGATCGTGCGCCGGCGCCAGAACGAGCCCCGGGCTGCGGGGACGGCGGCGGACGCGGACCTGGACACGTCGCCGATCGTGCCACAGCTCGCACTTTGTACGCTGCTTCGTCCCATCCGCTGGACGCCGTCGCGGGGTCACACGCGCGCGGGTGCGTTGTCAACCCCGGGCGGGTGCGAACGCGCGCGCGTGGACGGCCACAATGGGCTCGTGAGCGAGCCGATCCTGCCCAGCGACCTTGACGACCTCGTGGTGCGGATGTCCGGTGTCGGCGTCCGCCGCAGCGGAAACGACCTTCTCGCGGACCTCGACTGGAGCGTCGAACTCGACGAACGGTGGGTCGTGCTCGGACCCAACGGCGCGGGCAAGACGACCTTGCTGCGGCTGGCCGCCGCGGAGCTGCACCCCACGGCCGGCACCGTCGACCTGCTCGGCGACCGCATCGGCCGCGTGAACATCTTCGACCTGCGCCCCCGCATCGGGTTCACCTCCGCCGCCATCGCCCAGCGCATCCCCGGCGACGAGCGCGTGGAAGACGTGGTGGTGAGCGCCGGCTACGCCGTGATGGGCCGCTGGCGCGAGGCCTACGACAGCCTCGACCTCAACCGTGCCGCCGAGCTACTGGGCACGCTCGGCATCGCGCACATGGCGAAGCGCACCTTCGGCACGCTGTCCGAAGGCGAGCGCAAGCGCGTGCTGATCGCGCGTTCGCTGATGACCGACCCGGAGCTGCTGCTGCTCGACGAGCCGGCCGCCGGTCTCGACCTGGGCGGGCGCGAGGACCTCGTGGCGCGGCTGTCCGACCTCGCGATGGACCCGGACGCACCGGCCATGGTCCTCGTCACGCACCACGTCGAGGAGATCCCGCCGGGCTTCACCCACGCGTTGCTGCTGCGCGACGGGCACGCCGTGGTCGGGGGTCTGATGGACGACGTGATCACGAGCGAGAACCTGTCGAAGACGTTCGACCAGGACCTGGTGCTGCAGCGTTCGGGCGAGCGGTTCTTCGCCCGGCGCCGGTAAGTTCGGGCGTACCGGCCGGTAGCCTGCCGGCATCCGTCAACGAGGAGGAAGTCGCGTGGGAGAGTTCGTAAACCTCGAGGTCGAGGACGGGGTCGGCACGATCCGGCTGAACCGGCCGCCGGTCAACGCGATCAACAACCAGCTGCAGACCGAGCTGGCTGAGGCCGCGCGCGAGGCTTCGAACCGCGCAGACGTGCGTGCGGTGATCCTGTACGGCGGCGAGAAGACCTTCGCCGGCGGCGCGGACATCAAGGAGATGGGCGACCGCACCTACCCGGAGATTTCGAAGTTCGGGGCCGAGCTCACCGCGTCCTGCTCGCTCGTCGCGGCCATCCCGAAGCCGGTCGTCGCCGCGATCACCGGTTACGCCCTCGGCGGCGGCCTGGAGCTGGCGCTCACCGCCGACTGGCGCGTGGCGGGCGACAACGTGAAGGTCGGCCAGCCGGAGATCCAGCTCGGCATCATCCCGGGCGCCGGCGGCACGCAGCGGCTTTCGCGCCTGATCGGCCCGAGCAAGGCCAAGGACCTCATCTACACCGGCCGGTTCGTGAAGGCCGACGAAGCGCTGAAGCTCGGCATCGTCGACGAGGTTGTCGCGCCGGACGACGTGTACGCCGCCGCGCACAAGTGGGCCGCGCAGTTCGTGAACGGTCCCGCCGTGGCGCTCAAGGCCGCGAAGGCCGCCATCGACTCGGGACTCGACGTCGACCTGGCCACCGGCCTGAAGATCGAGACGCAGCTGTTCACGGCGCTGTGGGCCACCGAGGACCAGAAGAACGGGATGAAGTCCTTCGTCGAGAACGGCCCCGGCAAGGCCACTTTCGAGGGGAAGTGACGGCCGTGGCCGACCCGGCCCCGAACCCGCACGCCACGGCCGACGAGGTCAAGGCGGCCTACGACGACCCGAAGCTCGCCAACGTGCTCTACCACGACTGGGAAGCCGGGACGTACGACGAGAAGTGGTCGATCTCGTACGACGAGCGCTGCATCTCCTACGCCACCGACGTGTTCAACGCCGTCGCGGGCGAGGACGGCCAGCCCTACACCCACGCGATGGAGCTGGGCAGCGGCACCGGGTTCTTCCTGCTGAACCTCATGCAGGGCGGCGTCGCGAAGAAGGGCTCCGTCACGGACCTCTCGCCCGGCATGGTTCAGGTGGCCCTGCGCAATGCGGAGAAGCTGGGCCTCGACGTCGACGGCCGTGTGGCCGACGCGGAGCGGATCCCGTACGAGGACAACACTTTCGACCTCGTGGTGGGCCACGCCGTGCTGCACCACATCCCGGACGTGCGCCAGGCGTTCGGCGAGGTGCTGCGCGTGCTGAAGCCCGGCGGGCGCTTCGTCTTCGCGGGCGAGCCGACCAAGGTCGGCGACTTCTACGCGCGCAAGCTGGGCCAGATCACCTGGTACCTCACCACGCGCGTCACGAAGCTGCCCGCGTTGAACGGCTGGCGGCGCCCGCAGTCCGAACTGGACGAATCCTCGCGCGCGGCGGCCCTGGAAGCCGTGGTGGACATCCACACCTTCGACCCGTCGGAGCTCGAGGGGATGGCGCGCGGCGCTGGTGCCCAGGACGTGCGCGCGGTGACGGACGAATTCTCGGCCGCGCTGGCCGGGTGGCCGATCCGGACGTTCGAGGCCGCGGTGCCTCAGGAGAAGCTCACGGTGCGGTGGCGCCTGTTCGCCTACCACCTGTGGCTGCGGCTGTCCGCTTTGGACAAGAAGGTGCTTTCGAAGGTGCTGCCGCGCGAGCTGTTCTACAACGTGATGATCACCGGGACCAAGCGGCCTTCCTGAGTTGGCTTACGGGTTCTCGCTCGACGACGTCGCCTTCCTGCGCTCCGCCGCGGGACGGGCGGCGCTCGCCGACTGTGCGGCATTGCCACTGACGGACGCTTCCCGCATCGCCGACGTCGCCGCCGTGCGCCGCTCGGTGGGGCAGCGCTTCGCCGCGCCGGTGCTGGAAACGGTGGTGCTGCGGCGGAAATCGGCCCTGAAGCTGTCTCAGGCGGCCTCGTGGCTGTTCACCGGTGACGCGCTGCAGCAGGCGAGCGCGACGGCCGTGGCACGGCACCGGGCATCCCGCTTGGCCGGCCGCGATGTGCACGACGTGACGTGCTCCGTCGGCGCCGACCTGGTGGAGCTGGCGCGCGTCGCCTCGCGGGCGCTGGGGTCCGATGTGGACCGGGTCCGGCTGGAAATGGCGCGGCACAACGCTTCCGCCGCTTCGGTTTCGGCCGGCGTGGTGCAGGCCGACGCGCTGCGCCCGGTCAGCCGGGACACGGTTGTGGTCGCCGATCCGGCCCGCCGCGACTCGGCCGGACGGCGTACGTGGAAACCGGCGGACTTCCTGCCGCCGCTGGACGAGCTCGTCTCCGCGTATGCGGGACGTCCGCTGTCCGTGAAATGCGCGCCGGGCCTGGACTTCGCCATCGCGCCGTGGGCTTCGGAAGTTGAAGTGGTCTCGCTCGACGGCGCGGTGCGTGAGGCCTGCCTCTGGCGCGGCCTCGACGGGGGCGTCTCCCGCCGGGCCACGGTGTTGCGTTCGGACGGTACTCAGTGGACGGTCACCGACACCGAACCCGACGACCTGCCTGGGTTGCCGCCGGGGGAGTGGATCATCGACCCGGACGGCGCCGTCGTCCGCGCCGGCCTTGTCCGCCACTATGCCGCTCGCCACGGCTTGTGGCAGCTGGACGAACGCATCGCGTACCTGACCGGTGACACACCGCCGCCGGGTGTGCGCGCCTTCCGCGTGCTGGAACACGGGCCGTACAGCGAAAAAGCCTTGCGGGCCACGCTGAAACGCCGCGACGTCGGCCGTCTCGAGATCCTCGTCCGCGGTCTGGACATCGACCCGGACGCCTTGCGTCGCCGTCTGAAACCTCGTGGCGGCGCCGAGTCCTCTGTGGTGCTCACGCGCATCGGCCGGTCGCCGGTGGCCTTCGTCTGCCGCGCCGAACGCATCCCTTCGGAGGGTTCTCCTGGCGCCTGAGGTGGCGTAGATTTCGGGCGCAGTTTACCCGAAGTTCACTCTGGAGGGGTTCGCCGTGTCCCGTTTTCCCACCTTGCTCAAGCTCGCCGCCGCCGCGGCGATCGGCGCCACCGTCGCGAGTGGTGCAACCGCGCTGGCCGGCTCCGACGCCGTCACCGCCGCCCACGGTCGGGAGCCGGCGAACATCGGCCAGGTCAAGAACGACGTGAAGGCCTACTACGGCGACTACCTCGACGCGTCGGGCAAGCACCAGTACTCCGACTCGAGCCGGTTCGTCACCGACACCAAGCGTGTCGTCGCTGACGCGAAGCGCTACCTCACGCAGAAGCTCGGCAAGGTGAAGAACCCGGCGATCGTCCTCGACGTCGACGACACGTCCGAGGTCACCTACGGGTGGGAGGCCGACAACGACTTCGGGTTCGACCCGGTCAAGCAGCAGCAGGCGATCGACAACGGCACGTTCGTGGCCAACAGGCCCGTGCTGGAGCTGGCGAACTGGGCCGCGCAGCGCGGCGTGAAGATCTACTTCCTCACCGGCCGCAGCACCCCGCAGGGTCCGCAGTCGCTGAAGAACCTGGCCAACGAGGGCTACCCGGCCCCGGCGGGCGCGTTCTTCAAGCCGGCCGGCACGGCGCCCGACTACCTGCCGTGTGGTCTGACCTGCACCACGATCCAGTACAAGTCGGGCACCCGCGCCCACATCCAGGCGACGGGTGCCCACATTGTGCTCAACCTGGGGGACCAGTTCAGTGACCTCGAGGGCGGCTACGCCGACCACCCGGTGAAGCTGCCGAACCCGATGTACTACCTGCCCTGACGGCGTTGCCCGGCCCGGCGTCCTGATTGGACACCCGGGTCGGGCCTCCGGTCAGCCGTTGTACCCGGAGAAGATCTTCGAGAACTCGTACGGCTGCTGGGAAACGTTGGTGCAGCGGTACAGCGCGCCGTTGCACGCGTTCGCGTCGCGGCCGGCCTCCCAGAACGACAGCATGCCGAGGTGCACGCTCTTCGCGAAGTTCACCACCGCGGTGGCGTCCTTTTGGTAGAAGATCTCGTTCTGCGAGTCGTTCACGCCCAGCATCGGTGTCAGCCCGACCTTCTTCCACGCGGCGGCGTCCGAGAGGCCGAACATGGACTTGAGCTGCGCCTGCGTCGCCTTGGCGGCTGAGATTGCCTTCGCACGCTGGTCGCCGGCGCCCTGGTAGTAGTCCATGGCCATCACGTTGACCAGGTCCAGGTTCACACCCGCGGCCTTGGCGGCGTTGACGACACCGAGGCCGTTGCTGTCGAGCCCGTTGGGCAGCACCGGCAGCGTCAGCGAGATCTTCAGCCCGGGATTGTTGCTCTGCACGGTTTTCAGGGCCTGCGACCGCCGCTGAATCGACGCCGTATCCGCCACGGCGGCACCCTCGATGTCGAGGTCGATGTACTTCAGCCCGTACGCCTTCACCACCGCGTCGTACTCCGCCGCGAGCGACGACACGCTGCTGCACGCCTGCGCCAGCTCAATCCCCGACGCACCCCCGAAGGACACCTTCACATCACCCCCGCCCGACCGGATCTTCGCGATTTCACTCGCCTGCCACGCCGATCGCGGGTCATACGCGTTGAACCAGCTGGCCTTACACCCGGCGCCCGTCACGAACCCGAGCGTGAACCCTTTGACACCACCCTTCGCCGCTATCGTCGACAACACCGGCGTCGGCCACGCCCCCATATCCACATACGGCGCCACAGGCACCGGCGACCCAGCCGCCGCAGCCGCCACACCCCCCGGCGCAACCAACCCGGCGGCCACAGCCGCCAATCCACCCAACGCAGCGATCAACTTCCGGGGAGAGGGGAGCCTCATGGTGAAACCTCCACAGCGGGGACCTGAAAACCGGGGAAACCTTGTCAAATGGTATAGACCAATAATGTGACTCGTGCCATACGCCATTCGGATGCCACCCCGTCCCGATCACCGGCAACGATGCTGCTGACCTGCGTTTTCACTCCGGGCCAACCTTCTTCACACTTCCGCCGCGACTAAGAGATTCCGCAGTAGAGGACAAGGCGTCATGGTCGGCGGGCTGGCTGTGGGCCAGCGTTGGCTGGTCGGATTACGGTGATCGCGGTCATCAACGCGAGCGGTGCGTTGATGACGACCGCTCGACGTTCCGTGCAGGACAGGGTGAAGTTGAAGCCGCGGCTGTACCAGGAGTCGGTGCGCTCGACGACCCAGCCGCGAGTGTGGTTGATCGGGATCACGACGCCCTTGGGCCGGATTCGCCACTCACAGCCGAGATCGGTCAGCAGTTTGCGGGTGACCGTGGAGTCGTAGCCCGCGTCAAGGTGCACCGTGATCTGCTCAGGCAACGCGAGCTCGAAATGCCCGAGCTTCTCTGGCGTCGGGCGCAGAAACGGGGAGTCGTGCCGCTTCGCGCCGGTCACGACACAGCTCAGCGGGATCCCGCGTCCGTCGGTCATCCGCCCACTTGATCCCGAGTTTCCCCGGTCAATCGGTGATTTCCCGGCGATCTGCTCCAGCCCCGCGAAGACACCGGCCGCGATCCACTCGTCGCGTCGGGTTCTCGTCGTGGTTGCCGAGCACGATTGATCGGCGTGCTTCTCGTACGAGCCACCGAAGACGAGTTTCGCGACGAGCTTGTCGAACACGATCCGGTCCGGGATCCGTGGGTTGTGACAGCCCCCCGGACGTGTCTCGAGATGCGAATTGCAGCAGGGCCTCGAACTGGACCCGCAAGGGCTCGATCGGCCTGCTTCGACGGCGGGCACCGGTGCTCCGTTTTCAGATCTAGAGATGTCGAAGTCCCACGTCAAACGGATCCCGGTGCCCGCGTCACATCAGCCTGACGCCCCTACCCGCGAAATCTCTTACCAATTGACCAAACTCAGCCGGTGGACGCGCTCCTTCGGTGCCCACGGGCACGCTCCGCTGCGCGTGGCCCTGCTGCTGGCCGCGGTGGCGGGCCTCCTACTCACCGGGCTGTCGGGCAACGCGCGGATCATGCAGTTGCGCGCGACCGCCCGCAAGCACCGCCGGGCCGACCACAGGGCTGTGAAGGCCGAGGCCAAGGACTCGCCGAAGGCCCGGCGGTAGCCCGGACTACCGGGAGCCCGGCACAGGGTGCGGCTTGTAGAAGGACTCCTCCAGGTAGGCGGCCTCGTGCGGCTGGTAGGGCTCCTCCAGGTAAGCGGCCTCGTCTTCGTCGAGTTCGACGTCCACCGCGGCGACCGCGTCGGCCAGCTGAGCCGGCTTGGTGACCCCGACGATGGGCGAGGTCACCGCCGGGTTGCGCATGGCCCAGGCCAGGGCGACCTGGGCCGGGGACAGACCCCGCTTGCCCGCGATCTCGTGGACGCGCTCGGCCACTGCCTGGTCCCCGTCGCGGTAGAGGATCTTGCCGCCCTCGTCGGTCTCGGCACGCGCCGTGGCGGTGTCCCGGGCCCGCGTCAGCCTGCCCCGCGCCAGCGGACTCCACGGGATCACGCCGATGCCCTGGTCGGCGCAGAGCGGGAACATCTCCCGCTCTGCCTCTCGGTGGATGAGGTTGTAGTGGTCCTGCATCGACACGAACCGGGTCCAGCCGTTCAGATCAGCCAGGAACAGGGCCTTGGCGAACTGCCAGGCGTGCATGGAAGAGGCTCCGATGTAGCGGACCTTCCCGGACTTGACCGCGTCGTGCAGCGCCTCGAGGGTTTCCTCGATCGGGGTGTCGTAGTCCCAGCGGTGGATCTGGTACAGGTCGATGTACTCGGTCCCCAGTCGCTTCAGGGACGCGTCGAGCTCGGCGAAGATCGCCTTGCGGGACAGCCCGGCGCCGTTCGGGCCGGGGCGCATCCGCATCCAGACCTTGGTGGAGAGAACGACCTCCTCCCGCCGGGTGAAGTCCCTGACCGCCTGGCCGACGATCTCCTCGCTGCTTCCGGCGCTGTACCCATTGGCCGTGTCGAGGAAGTTGACGCCGCCTTCGAGGGCCTGCTTGATGATGTCCCGGCTGGCGTCCGCGCCCAGCGACCAGGGCTCGCCGCCCCGGTCCGGCTCACCGAAGCTCATGCAGCCGAGGGTGATGGCGGAGACTTCCAGTCCGGTCGTTCCGAGTTTGATGTATCGCATGCGGCCGAACCTAGGAGTTGGAGTGCGCTCTAACGCAATACCTCTCGGTCCGGAATTCGGAGGCGTGGGGCATGAGTGCCCCTGTCAGGTTTCGACCGTTTCGGCCAGAAGTACCAGAGAAAGCGGTGGTAGCGAGTAACAAATTCTCGGCCGAGCACGTGTGGCACTACTCACCCCCCGACGGCAAACCGTCCTCGCGGGTCCGTCGCCACGACCGATCATCGCTCGATCACTAAGGGATTCCGACGGTCCGGGCGGCGGTATCGCGGCGCTCGCGACGGCGCCCCAACCCGCGGGATCTCTAAGTAGGCACCCCGCCGCAGCTCCGTCCGGCCTCTCTCCACCAACTCGGCTCGACAGCCTTCGCCCGCCAACTCGCGCCCGCCCGGCGGCTTCACCAACGAGCTCCGCGTCCGCCCGGCGGCTTTCGCGTGCCAACACGCGCCCGCTCAGCGATCTGACGAATAGTTAAGAAAAGCTGGAAAATGTCAGGCGGTGCCGCGCTCCTCCAGGTGTTGCTTCCCGATCTTCTTCGGCACCCGGCAGAGCCACCCCTCGACGAGCGCCTCTTCAAGCGTCGGCAGATCGATCTCGGCCAGCCGCACGAGCACCGCCGGGTAGCCGTCGAAGTGCGGCGTGGTGAAGAAGACGCCCGGCTCGTCCGCCAGCAACGCCTCCTTCGCCCCGACATCCGGCACCCGAACCGCCAGCACGTCGCCCTCCGGTGCCGCGTCCCCGAGCGCGTCCAAATCGGTTTTGCGCAAGGGCCGCTCCCACGCGTATGCCTTGCCCTTAACGTCCCACGACCGCGTATCCCTCTTGACGACCAGCTCCGTCCCCGGCAGATGCGCCCCCAGTCGCGCCACGTCTTCCCACGTCGCCATGCCGCCCAGGCTAACCCGGCTTCCCCCTCGCGGCGCCGTTTTTCGCTCGTGCACCAGCCGATCGCCACTGAACGGCGAACGCCGTCGCCACTGAACGGCGAACGACGCGAGCCATCGCCACTGAACGGCGACAACCTTCAGCAGCCGGCGAAAACCCCGTCCGGACACCCGTCGCCGCCAAACGGCAACAGGCGCCCGGCCAAGAGAATCACCGCTTCCGCGCCACCAACACAGTGTCGCGAATGGACACTTCGTGTCCTTCGATCACGTGCGCCCGCTCGCGTGCATCGGTCACCACGGACTCCCACGACTCGTCCAACGTCGCCGCCACGTCCTCCGCCAGGAAGAACATGTCCGGCACGTTCGGCCGGTGCGCGGCGCCCTCCACGTCCGTCGGGTGGTGGCCGACGATGAGCAACGTCCCGCCCGGCGCCACCGCGTCCGCGAGCCGCGCGAAGATCGGCACGCGCTGGGCGGTCGGCAGGTGCAGGAAGTGCGACGTGACGAGGTCGTACTTCTCGTCCGGCACCCACGTCGTGAGGTCGGTCGTCAGCCACCGGATCCGGTCGCCCAGACCCAGCTCGGCCGCCTGCGCCGCACCCCGGTCGAGGGCGGTGGCCGCGAAGTCGGCCGCCGTCACGCGCCAGCCGTTCTGTGCGAGCCACAGCGCGTCGCCGCCTTCGCCGGACCCGGCGTCGAGCGCGCTGCCCGGCCGCAGGTCGGCGGCCTCCGTCACGAGCTGCGCGTTGGGCCGCCCGCTCCAGATCGCGGGCTTCGAGCGGTACCGCTCGTCCCAGGAGTCCTGATCGAACGGGACTTCTTCGTGCTGCTCGGGCATCGTCACACCCCGTGCTTCGTCGAGCCGCCGACCAGCGCGGCAACCTGTCGTTCCATTTCGTGCGCGAAAGGCTCCCGCGCGCGTCGTACGTCCTCGGCCACAAGATCGCCGTTGATGACCGCGCCGGCCGTCAGCCCGGCCGCCGCGGATACGACGACCTGCGACTTCATGTCGGTCACGTTCCCGGCCACCCACACCCCGGGCACCGAGGTGGCGCCGTTCGCGTCGGCCGGCACCGAGCTGCCGATCACGTGCCCGTCGACCTCGAGCTCCACCGGCTCCAGCCCCAGCGACACGAGCACGTCGGCCCGCGCCGTGAACCGTGGCGCGACCACCACGGCCTCCCGGGCCACCACCTCACCCGAGCGCAGCACGACTCCGGTGAGCGCGTCGTCCTCCACGCGAAGCGCCGCCACCTCGCCGTCGACGACGCGGATCCCGCGCGCGGTCAGCTGCGCGAGCTGCTCCTCGTCGAACGCGGCCGTGTGCCGGAAAACGACGATGTCGTCCGACAGCTGCCGCCACATCAGCGCCTGGTGGACGGCCATCGGGTTCGTCGCCAGCACGCCGATCGCCTGGTCACGCACCTCCCAGCCGTGGCAGTACGGGCAGTGCAGCACGTCGCGGCCCCATCGCTCGGCGACGCCCGGGACGTCCGGCAGCTCGTCGACGAGCCCCGTCGCCACCAGGAGGCGACGCGCCCGCGTGGTCCTCCCATCGGCGAGAGTCACGGCGAACCCGCCGCCGTCCAGTGCGACGGCCGAGGTCACCGCGCCGGCCACGATCTCGCCCCCGTACCCGATGACCTCTTCGCGCCCGGCCGCCAGCAGCTCGCCGGGCGGCGTGCTCTCGCGGGCGAGGTAGTTGTGCACGTGGCCGGCAGGCGCGTTGCGCGGCTCGCCGGCGTCCACCACCAGCACGGAACGCCGTGAGCGCGCAAGCGCCACCGCCCCGCTGAGGCCCGCGGCGCCGCCGCCGACCACCACGACGTCGTAGTTCTCGTTCACCTGGTCCTCCTGTAGTTCGTCCCTCCCCTCGGACTATCCGCAGATCTCGCCGACTTGACAAATGAGTTTGCCGAAGTAGCAAATGGAGACATGGACGGTGAACTCCCGGACGTCGACGGCGTCCTCGAATCGGTGGGCCCGCGGCTGCGCGCGCTCCGCCAGCAGAACAACGCCACGCTCGCCCAGCTGTCGGAGACCACCGGCATCTCGGTGAGCACGCTCTCGCGCCTCGAATCCGGCCGGCGCAAGCCGACGCTCGAGCTCCTGCTCGCTCTCGCCCGCGCCCACCAGGTGCCGCTCGACGAGCTCGTCGGCACCGCGCCGACCAGTGACCCGCGGCTGCACGCGAACTCCTTCGTGCGCCACGGCATCACGTTTTTCCCGCTCACTCGCCGACCCGGCGGGTTGCGCGCGTACAAGCAGATCTTCCCGCCGCACTGGCCCGACACGGACCCCGATCCGCGTGTGCACGAGGGGTACGAATGGGCCTATGTCCTTTCCGGACAGTTGCGGCTCATCCTCGGCGAGCACGACGTGATCCTCAAACCGGGTGAAGTCGTGGAGTTCGACACGCACGTTCCGCATTGGTTCGGCAACCCCGGCGACGTGCCGTGCGAGGTTCTCGCCCTTTTCGGGCCACAGGGGGAGCGGTTCCACGTCCGCGCTCGGCCGGCGTCCTCTTGACACATACCCATATGGGAATACGATGGTGGGCGTGGCACGAGCAGCGACGACGACCGACGTGTTCAACGCCGTGGCCGAACCGCGGCGACGGGAGATCCTCGATGTGCTCGCCGGTGGCGAGTACCCCGTCAACGACCTCGTCCGGCTGCTCGGCATGGGGCAGCCGCAGGTGTCGAAACACCTGCGTGTGCTGCGCGAAGTGGGCGCGGTCGACGTCCGGGACGAAGGACGTCAGCGCTTGTACCGGCTCAACGGCCGTGCCCTGAAGCCGATCCACGACTGGGTGCGGCAGTTCGAGCGCTCTTGGGAGGAGCGGTTCGAGCTGCTGGATTCCGTGCTGGAGGAACTCGAACGCACCGACGACCGATCCACGGGCGAGGAGAACGACCATGACCGAGACGACAACGGGCACGGCGAAGGTGACCCTGCCAGCCGATGACCAGATCCTGATCACCCGCGAGTTCGCCGCCCCGCGGCACCTCGTCTACCGCGCGTGGACCACGCCCGAGCTGGTCAAACGCTTCTGGGCGGGCCACCGCGGCACTATGCGTTCCGTCGAGATCGACCTGCGTGTCGGCGGCCGGTGGCGCTACGTCCTCGACGCCAACGGCGGCTTCGAGGTCGCGTTCCACGGCGAGTACCGCGAGATCGTCCCGAACGAACGCATCGTCAGCAGTGAGGTCTACGAAACCCCTGGCGCGTCCGACGAGGACGCCGCCGTCACCACCACGACCTTCGCCGGCTCGGGCGACCGCACCAGCCTGTCGATCCTCATGGAGACGGGCAGCCGCGAAGTCCGCGACGCCATCATCGAGTCCGGTATGGAGGGTGGCATGCAGGAGCAGATGGACCTGCTGGAGGAGCTGGCCGCCTCGCTGGCCTGACTCGCGGATCTGTTCTGCGGCACCGGATTCTGCCCGCGCGGAGTCCGGTGTCGCGAAGGGACCCGCCGTGTCGAAAACGGACACGATGGGTCTCGCCACGCCGGGTCGGCACGGCGGGTCCCGCCGCGCCTGAGCGGGCTCGCGACGGCTCAGGTCTGGGCCGTCGGCCGCACCACGATCTCGTTCACGTCCACCGCCGCCGGCTGGCTCACGGCGTAAGCGATTGCGTCCGCGACGGCCGAAGCCGGGATGCCCAGCTGCTCGCTCGCCGCCCGCGCCGCCGCCTGTGTCTCGGGGTCGCCGCCCTGGTCGGCGAGCTCCGAGTGCGTGAAGCCCGGGCTGACGATGGTGACGCGGATGTTCGTGTTCTCCTGGCGCAGGCCTTCGGAAAGGGCCCGCACCCCGAACTTCGTCGCGCAGTACACGGCCGCCGTCGGGTCCACTCGCAGGCCGGACGTCGACGCGACGTTCACGATGTGCCCCCCGGTTTCGCCCATCAGCGGCAACACGGCGGCGATCCCGTGCAGCGTGCCGCGCAGGTTCACGTCGATCATGCGGTTCCAGTCATCGACGCGAAGCTTGTCCAGAGTGGACAGCGGCATCACGCCGGCGTTGTTCACGAGCACGTCCACTCGGCCGTGGGTCTCGTGCGCGGCCGTCACGAACGCGCGCACGCTCTCCAGGCTGGTCACGTCCAGTGGCCGGAAGTCGGCATCGCCGCCGTTCGCGCGGATCTTCTCCGTCAGCGCCGCGAGCCGGTCGGTGCGGCGCGCGCCCAGGACGACGTGGTGTCCGTCGGCGGCCAGGCGCAGTGCGGTGGCCTCCCCGATGCCGCTGCTCGCACCCGTGATCAGCGCGATTTTGCCGTTCATGCGTACTCCTCGTGAGGTCTGCGCGGTCGTGGGGACCGTCGTGACCTCGAGGCTGCCCGCGGCGAAACGCCTCCGGAAGGACGCCGTTGCCTAGGAGTGGCACACCCTGGCCGGGCTCAGAGCGGCTGGTCGGCCACCGCGTGCAACGACCCCAGCAACGCCAGCGCGTCGGCACTCGCGCTGTTCGGCTCCGCGATGCCCACCAGCAGGTACTGGCCGGACGCGTCGCGCACGTCGAAGGTCTGGTAGTCCAGCACGATCCGCCCGACGGCCGGGTGGTGGAACGTCTTGCGCGTCCCGGCGAGCCCCTTCACGCCGTGGTTTCGCCACAGAACGGCGAATTCCTCGCTCGTGACCAGCAGCTCGTCTACGAGCTCGCCGACCTCCTCGCGGTCGTAGCCGCTCGCGAGCCGCAACGCGTCGACGGCGCTGGCCGCGATGTCGTCCCACTCCACGAACAGCTCGCGCGCCGCCGGGTCGCGGAACAGCGTGCGCACCATGTTCGCCGGCTTGCCGACGGGGGACAAGAGCGCGTCGGCAAGCGCGTTGGTCGCCAGCAGGTCGAGGCGCCGATTGGTGACGTACGCGACCGCGTTGGGGAAGGTGTCCATGAGCCGCAGCAGCTCGGGGGAGACGTCGTCGCGCCGGTGCTCCGGCACCCGCGGCACGAGTCCGGCGAGGCGGTAGGCGTGCCAGAGGCCATCGGCGTTCAGCCGCAGCGCCCGCCCGATCGCGTCCAGCACCGGCCCGGACGGGTTGCGCTCGCGCCCCTGTTCGAGGCGCGCGTAGTAGTCTGCGCTGACGCCCGCCAGCACTGCGACCTCCTCGCGCCGAAGTCCGCTCACCCTCCTCGGGCGATGACTGGCCACGCCCGCGTCCTCGGGCGCCCGCCGGGCCCGCTGCGCGCGCAGGAACTCTCCCAGCTCGTTGCCGCTCACGTCACCACGGTACCGGGCGCTCCGGCTTCCCGACGGTGCTGTCCACGCGGTATCACCACAGGCAGGACGGGCCTTGGATCTGGCGAAACTCCGCAACGGCGAAGGGGAATCCGACGTCACCGGCAAGCGGCTGGTGCCTCGCCGAGATCGTTGCCGAAAAACGGCGACACCGAGGTCAGCGCCGATTTCCGGCCCGCGGGCATCGCCGGATCCGACCTCAGGAGGACGGCTCCAGGTGCTGCCTCAGCACGTCGGCTTCCGCGCGCAGCCGCTCCGCGGCCTCGGTCCGGCCGAGCCTCTCGTACTCGTCCGCGGCAGTCGTTCGCTCCAGCGCCTCGTTCTCGACGATCGCGCGCACATCGGCTTCCGTCAGATCACGACGCTCGGCCTCCGCGGCGCCGACACCCAGCGCCGCACCCACGACGTGTTCCGTCCCGGTCGCCGTGGACAGCTGATCGACGGGCACGGCCTCGGCGTTGTCGATCGCCGCCAGTGCCGAGCGCAGGGCGGTGGTGGCGACGCGGTCGCGGTTCTTGAGTGCCGTCTTCAGGCCGGCACGAAGGCTGGCGCGCATAGTGCGAATTCCATCCGGGAGTCGGAACGAACGATTCGGACGCTAGCAGCCGAGCATGACCTCAAGCGCGCCATTTTCTGCGACTTCACCTCGCGCGCACGCCCGAAAACGGGAACGTCCCGCCACCCGAGATCGTCACCGATCCGGTGAACACATCGTCGTCGACCGTGCCCACCACGCCGATGTCGAACCGCGCTGGATCGGTCACCACGGCGGTGAACTCCAGGCGATGGTCGGCGACATTGCCCGACACGATGGGGACCGTCACGCCCAGCTGAGTGTCCACGACGGACCCAGCCACGCCGTCGGCCACGGTTTCGAGGTTCAGTACCAGCTCCTTGCTCCCCGCCGGGTGCGTGAAGGTGATGTGCCACGTCCCGTCGACGCCGGTTTCGCCACTGAACGGCAACGCGCCGGCCACGACCGCCTCCGCGACGACCGCCGGCGCCACACGCTCGCCCAGCACCGGCTGCCCCGGCTTCACCTCGACCCCCGCGGAGTTCAGGAACCCCGCCATCATCCGGTAGTAGCCGACGAGGAACAGCACCTCGAGGATCGTCGCCTCATCAAACATCGACGCGAGCGCCGCCCATGTTTCGTCCGAGACGAATGCCGCGGCGCACAA
Source organism: Amycolatopsis sp. NPDC051372 (assembly GCF_040682095.1). NCBI lineage: Bacteria > Bacillati > Actinomycetota > Actinomycetes > Pseudonocardiales > Pseudonocardiaceae > Amycolatopsis > Amycolatopsis sp. NPDC051372. Next base: position 88,499 of record NZ_JBFBAF010000031.1, on the reverse strand, counting down.
CTCGTCGGCCGCCCGCAGCACCGCGTCGTCCTCCGGCGACCACGACGCGGCCGGGTCCGACAATGCGTTGATCTCGTCCGCCGTCGCGCCGGCGCCGAGCGCGGGGGGCACATGGTTCGCCCACTCGTACGGCGCTTCACACCGCAGCGCGACCCGCAAGATCGCCAATTCCCTGACACGCGGGTGCAGCTTGCCTTGAGACAGCAGGTGTTCGCCGAGACCCGACGAAGCCTTCATCAACGACGGGTTCCGCGCGAGCACCCGGATCACCTCATCGGCACCGAGTTTCGCGAGCTTCTGCTCCTCCGGCGCCATTTCCTCCAACGGATGCGGCGCGATCCGGGGATGGGTCGCATGAGGCATGACAGGTTCCTCCCAAAGTCACCGATGCTGCTCGATCCCGTCGAGCGCCTTCCGCGCGTCCTCGGCGCTGAGCATCGGGTGCGAATAGAGGTCGATCAGGGCGCGTGCGAGCAGCACGTCGCCCTCAGGGCTGAACACGTCGACGCCCATCGCGCGCGACACGTGCTCGTGCAGCACCGTGATCGACAGCGCCATCGCGGTGCTCACCGCCGCTCTCACTTCGGGCGCGACGTCCGGCGCGTCCGGCCGCGTCCGATCGACGTCGGCGAGCCACTGCGCCCCCAGCCGCACCATCTCGTCGAACAACGGCGCGGCGCCACCGTCCACCAACGCCCGCGCGAGGTACCCCTGGTACGGCCCGACGGCGATTCGCGCGGCCGCCACGTGATTGCCGCCGGCACCCGCGAGCGCCTGGTCGTTGAGGCGGTGGATCAGCTTCACCAGGTGCGCGTCGCACGCCTCGCGCAGCGCCTGCTTGGACCCGAAGTGGTGCCGCACCAGGCCCGACGACACTCCCGCCGCCTCCGCGATGCCGCGGACCGTGGTGCCCTCGAACCCTCGCTCGCCGAACAGTTGCATCGCCGCGTCGCGGATCCGGGCGCGCGCCGTCAGGTCGTCGGGTTCGACCATTGCATCCTCCTCACTACACGTGCGTACAGCTGACTATACGCGCGTGTAGTCGGAACGGATGATCGAACGGTGCGAGACTGCGCACATGGCTGAGACAGCACCAGGCCGGTCGGGCCGCCTCGCGCGCTGGTCGCGTTCCACGGCTACCCCGACACGTTCGCCGAGCTCTCCGGCGGCAAACCCGCCCGGCACCTCGAGGCTCAGCCGCTGACCACCGACGGCCTGGGCACGCCCGACGAGCTCCTGTGGCCCCCGCCGTACGGCGCGGCCGTGGTCACCAACGACGAATTCTTCGAGCACCGCATGTTCGCCGGCGCACGCCGCCCTTCGACCTGATGCAGCGGCGGGTCGCTGCGGGGGAGGTCGCGCTCGGTGCGGGCCTCGTCGTCGGCCTGCTGCGCGGCTGCCGCGCCGCCGGCGTGGAGCTGGCCCGCGGCTGCCGCGTACGACGGCTGATCCGGACCGACGGGCGGATTACCGGCGTCGAAGCCGAACGGGACGGCACCCCGTGGCGGCTGCACGCGCGCCGCGTCGTGCTCGCGACCGGCGGGTTCGAGCACGACCCCGACCTGCGGTCACAGCTGCTCGCCGGCCCGCTCAGCCACCCCGTCACCCCGCCCGTCCAGCACGGCGACGGCCTTCGCCTGGCCGCCGACGCCGGCGCGCAGTTGTCCCGCACCGGCGAATACTGATCCTGGCCCGCGTTCCAGGCACCCGACCGGCGCTGGCCCGACGACGCCGGCACCCCGCAGGCCCAGCTCGTGATGGCCGAGCGCTACCTGCCACACGTGATCTGGGTGAACGCCGCCGGCCGGCGATTCGTCAACGAGGCCAGCCACAACTGTGCCGTCTCCTTCGCCGGGCTCGACGCCAACACCCACCGCCCGCGCAACCTCCCCGCGTGGGCGATCGGCGACGCGCAGTTCCGCGCCCGCTACCCCGTCGGAGGCGTGCCGCCCCACCAGCCGTTGCCGGATTGGCTTCCTGGCGCCGACAGCCTCGACAAGCTCGCCGCCCTGGTCGGCATCGACGCCGCTGCGCTGCAGCACACCGTCACCCGCTTCAACGCCGCCGTCGACGCCGGCCGCGACGACGACTTCCACCGCGGCGAAACGGCCTACGAACGCGCCTTCGGCGACGCCACCGCGCCACACCCCAACCTCGGCACGATTTCCGAACCGCCGTTCTTCGCGCTCCTCGTGCACGCGAGCGCCGTCGGCACCAAGGGCGGCGCCCGGACCGACCACCGCGCCCGCGTGCTCGACTGGACCGGTCAGCCCATTCCCGGGCTGTACGCGGCAGGCAACGACGCCGCGGCCGTTTCGGGCCGGGCACCATCGACGGCGGCATCACCATCGCGTCCGCACTGACCTGGGGTTCGATCGCGGGGTCCGACGCGCCGTGACCGTCAGGCCGTCGGTCGCCCCGCGCCCGCGTAGTCGTCGCCTGGTTTGCGGTACGGGTGCACCTGCACGGCCTGGCCCGTCTGCGGGGCGTCGATCATCTGCTGGTTGCCGATGTAGAGGCCGACGTGGTGGATCTTCGTGGTGGGTTCACCGTAGAAGATCAGGTCGCCCAGCTGAGGTTCACTCACGTGGGCGACGCTGTGGAACTGCGTGTCCGCCGTGCGCATGAGCTTCACGCCCGCGCTGCCGTACGCGGCCGTCGTCAGTCCGGAGCAGTCGAAGCCTGGATCGGGATCGCCGCTGCCGTTGCCGCCCCACACGTAGGGGAGACCGATCTGGTCGATCGCGAAGTCGACCGCGCTCAGCACCGCGGGGTTCGGCGCCTGGCTACTCTGCCCGACGGTGCCGTACACGTTCACCGTCGCCAGGATCCGATGCAGCGAAACGGGCGCGCCCTGCAGCGACGAAACGGCGTTCCACCAGTCCGCCGCCAAATCGCGGCCACCCGCGCACAGCGCGTGACCGGCGGTGAGGGCGGCGTCGTCGACGTTCTGCGGGTCGGGCTTGCCGCCCGACCCGCTGCGCTGCCACTTCGACCACACCGCCGGCGCCAGCTGCATCGGCCCGGACGCGTTGGCCGTCGACACGACGCGGCCGTAGAAGTCGCGGACCTCGACGGTGCCCAGCGGCTTGGCCAGCACGCCGTCGGTGCCGACGCGGTCGCCCTGCGCGCGCCCGTGGTCGCTCGCGACCTTGCCGATGGCCGCGAGCGTCACCCACGACAGGTGGCACGCGGGTTGTTCCTTGGTGAGTGTGACGGTCGCCTGCGCGTACCCCGTCATCGCCCGCAGCGGGATGTCCAGCCACTGGCTCGTCTTCGACGCCCACGCGTCGAACTCACTGGGCTGCGGCACGTTCGGCTGCGTCGTCGGCACCGCCGCACTCGACGCGGCCACCGACGGCACCGGCGCCTGGGCTGACGACGACGGCTCGGCGGCCGTGGTCGCGGCCTGCTCCGACCCCGGCGCGAACTGCACGGCCACCACCAATGCTACGACGGCCACGACGACCGCTGCGACCACCACCGCCCGCCCCCGCCGCGGCTTCCGCCTCCCGACCTGGGGCTTCTCGCCGTCGCCACTCAGCGGCGACAGGTGCTCCGTCATCGCCGCGGAGAACGGCGGCAGCGGCTCGACCGGAGCGGAAAACTCGTGCCCGACCTGGCCGTCGCCCCTGATCGGCGACGTTTCCCAACCGGCGTTTTCGCCAGCGAACGGCGACGCGCCGGCGCTCTCGTCGCCATCCAGAGACGACGGTCTGGCGGAATCCGTGCTGTTGCCCTTCAGCGGCGACGCCGAGACGGTCTGGTCGTCGCCATCCAACGACACGTCAGCCTGGGCGTCGCCATCGAGTGGCGAAAGCGCGGTGTGGTCATCGAGCGGCGACACCGCGGTGCTCGCCGTGCCGTCGCCGCTGGCCGGCGACAGCTCAGTGGTCTGGTCGTCGCCATTGATCGGCGACTCGGCGCCGGCCGAGTTGTCGCTTTCAATCGGCGAAGGCCCGCTGACTTGGCCGTCGCCATTGATCGGCGACACCGCGTTCTCGCCGTCGCCACCCAGCGGCGACGACTGCGAACCGCACGACGACCCCGCCATCACCGGCCCCCGGCAAGTCTCGACAGCACGAACTCCCGCAGCCCGTCGAGGTCGGTGTCGACCGCGACCTCGATCGGCCGTCCCGTCGGATCGATCGGCACCGCGCGGCGATCGACCAGCGTCATGCCGCGCGCCGGCCCCGCGGTCACGTCGATGTCCACCGGGTAGGTCTCCGTCTGGAGAATCCCGGGGCTGATCGCCTCCGCGACGGCCACCGCGTCGTGCATCACGATGCCGTCGAAGCCCAGGACCTGCCGGTAGTGGGCGAGGTAGTCGGGCGTCAGCCCTTCCAGCGTCTGGCCCAGCGGCCCCGACGCGGCGAGCTTCGCCAGCCACGCGCTGTCCACGGCGCAGCGGTGCGTGAGGTCGAGGGGGACCATCACGCACGGCACGTCGTCCTCGGCGATCACGCGGCGCGCGGCCTCCGGGTCGGCCCAGACGTTGAACTCGGCGACGGCCGTGCTGTTGCCGCGCGCGACACCGCCGCCCATCAGCACGATGCGCGAGATCTTCGACTTGACGCCGGGGTGCGCGGCGAGCAGCGCGGCGATGTTGGTGAGCGGTCCGATCGGCGCGATCGTCACCGGTTCGTCGGACGCTTCCAGCAGCGAGACCATCAGCCCCACGGCGTCCAGCGACTCCAACGGCCGCTTCGCCTCGGGCAGCGTCGCGGCGTGGCCCGAGAGCCCGTCATTGCCGTGGACGTGGCTCGAACCGCGTTTGTTCAGGTGCACCAACGGCCGCGAAGCCCCGGCGGCGACCGGCACGTCGGGGCGGTCGCACAGCTGGAGCAGGCGCCGCGCATTGGCGGTGGTGCTGGTCAGCGGCACGTTGCCGAACACCGTGGTCACCCCCAGCAGCTCGACGTCGGCGGAAACCGCCGCCAGCGCGATCGCGAAAGCGTCGTCGACACCGGGGTCGGTGTCGATGATCAGCTTGCTCCCCATCCGTGCTCCCCTTGCCTGTGGCGGGCGTCCCCGCACAGGTTACGGTCAACGGCATGACGTCGATGTGGGGTGCGCCCGCGTTGTCCCGCGTGCGTGCCTGGCGGCGGGCCCGGCGCGACCCGCACCAGGCGAAGTTCCTGACACGCGAATCGCTGCGTTGGGTCTTGCGCAATCGGGCGTACACGCCGTGGTACCTCGTGCGGTACTTCCGCCTCCTCAAGTTCCGGCTCGCCAACCCGCACATCATCCTGCGCGGCATGGTGTTCCTCGGCAAGGACGTGGAGATCCACTGCCGCCCGGGCTACGGCCGGCTCGAGATCGGCCGCTGGGTCCACATCGGTGACGGAAACGCGATCCGCTGCCACGAGGGGTCCCTTCGCATCGGCGACAAGTCCGTGTTCGGGCGGCAGAACGTGATCAACTGCTACCTCGACATCGAGCTCGGCGCCGCCACCCTCGTCGCCGACTGGGTGTACATCTGCGACTTCGACCACGTGACGGCCGACATCCACGTGCCCATCAAGGACCAGGGCATCGTGAAGTCGCCGGTGCGCATCGGCCCGGACACGTGGCTCGGCACGAAGGTCAGTGTCCTGAAGGGAACGCGCGTCGGCTGCGGCTGCGTGCTCGGCGCGCACGCCGTGGTCCGCGGCGACATCCCGGACTACTCCATCGCGGTGGGCTCGCCCGCGCGCGTGGTGCGCAACCGCCAAGACGACTACGCCGCCGACGCCGCCCGCCGCGAAGCCGTCGCCGACATGGCGCGCAAGGCGAACAGGGCCCTGCAGAAGACGCTCGGCGAGGGCTGAAGTTTTGCCACTCAGCGGCGACGACCTGGTTGTCGCCGCTGAACGGCAACTTGGCCATCCAGCGGCGAACACCCGTCACTCCTCGAACGACATCTCCGGCGGTGGCCGGCGGAACCCACGCGTCAGCACGACCAGGTAGACGATCCCGATCCCCAGCCACACCAGGCCGAAGGTCAGGGCGAGCCCGTCGAGGTTCACCAGCAGCCACAGGTCCACCACCGCGCCGATCACAGGAGCGACCAGCCACGTCAGCACGTTGCGCGAGGTCGTGTGCCGCGTGCGGATCCAGGTCGCGATCACGCTCACGTTGACCATCGTGAAGGCCGTGAACGCGCCGAAGTTGATGAACGACGTCGACGTGGTCACGTCCAGCGCCAGCGCGATCAGCCCGACGATGCCCGTCAGCCCGATCGCGAACGCCGGCGTGTTCAGCTTCGGCTGCAACCGGCCGAAGATCCGCGGCAGCACCCCGTCGCGGCCCATCGCGAACATCAGTCGCGACGCGCTGGCCTGCGCGGCGATGCCCGACGCGAACTGCGCCACCACCAGCCCCGCCAGGAAGAACGCCCCGAACAGCGAGCCACCGATGTGGCGCGCGATCTCGAACGCGGCCGACGACTCGTCGTCGAACAAGAAACCCGGGTGCACGAGCTGGGTGACGTACGCGAGCACGATGAACACGCCGCCGCCGATGAGGGCCGTCAGCAGGATCGCGCGCGGGATCGTCCGCTTGGGCTCCACGGCTTCCTCGGTCAACGTCGTCACGGCGTCGAAGCCCAGGAACGAGTAGGTCGCCACCGCGGCGCCGCCCGAGATCGTGCCGAACGTGCTGCCCGGGCGGAAGAACGGGTCACCGCTTGCCACTGAGTGACCATCGGCGAGCACCTGCTTGAGCGAAAGGATGATGAAGAACACGATCACCAGCACCTGGAAGGCCATGAGGACGAAGTTGGCCTTCTCGGCGATCTTGATGCCCAGCACGTTCAGGAACGTCGTCAGCACGATGAACGCGATCAGCCACAGCCAGCTCGGCACTTCCGGGAACTGCGCCGACAGGTACGCGCCGCCGATCAGCCAGATCACCATCGGCAGGAAGAAGTAGTCGAGCAGCACCGCCCAGCCGACGAGGAAGCCGAGCCGGGAGTCGATGGCCTTGCGCACGTACGTGTAGGCGGAGCCGGCGACGGGGTGCGTCGCGGCCATCTTGCCGTAGCTCGCGGCCGTGAACAGCATCGCCACCAGCGCCACGATGTATGCCGATGGCACCGTGCCCGCGGTCGTCGTCGCCACGACGCCGAACGTGCCCAGCACGATCAGCGGCGCCATGTACGCGAGTCCGAAAAGGACGACGCCGGGCAGCCCGAGCCGTCGTTCGAGCTTGGCTCCAGGGGTCACCTTCGTGGTGCTCATCGGGCTCCTTCTCCTCGCGGACGCCACCGGTCCGGCTCGATGCGGCCCCCGTACAGGGGGAGTTCCAGCGGTTTGTCACCCGGTGTGAACTGGTCCCACATCCGGTTGACGCCGGCGGTCCCTTCGCGACGGACGCGGGCGACCTCGTCCAGGTCGACCGTGCTCGCGAGCACGCCGGACGCGGCGCCCGGCAGCTCGCCGAGCACGGTGCCCTCGGGGTCGACCAGGATGCTGTCTCCTACCCCGACGGGTCCGGCCGTATTCACGCTCGCCACGAAAACCTGGTTGGTGATCGCGTTGGCGCGCGCGAGCACGAGTTCTTGCGCCCGGTCGGGAGTGGTGGTCTGCACCGGGTTGAGTACGAGCTCCGCGCCGAGCCACGCAAGGTGGCGCGTGACCTCGGGGAACCAGGCGTCGTAGCAGATCGAGAAGCCGATTCGCCCTTCATCGGCGAGATCGGCGACCACGAAACGGTCACCGGGGTCATAAGGCTCATACGGCCGCCACGGGAACACCTTGCGGTAGCTGCCGGCCAGCTCGCCTTCGGGCGAGAAGACGAGGGCGGTGTTGAACAGCTCGCCGTGCTCGCCGCGTTCGCAGACGCTGCCCGGCGAAAGCCACACGTCGAGGTCGCCGGCCAGCTGGGCCAGGTCGCGGGTTCGCGGACCGTCGAGGGGCTGCGCGGCGGCGTTGAGCTGCTCGGTGCGTTCGTCAGCGGTCCCTTCGACCCCGCAGAGGTGCAGCTCGGGAAAGGCGACGAGGCGGGTTCCGGAGTACTCGGCCAGCACGGTCCCGACCTGGTCCGCGAACGCCGCGACGGAGTCGGTGTACGGCCGCAGTGGCAGTTGCGCCAGCGCGATCGGCAGGGGGCGGGGCATGCGCCGAAAAATAGTCCATCTTGCTCACTTAAACAATAGTGTTCACTTTGAGATGTTTTGTTGGGTATGGTCTCCGCATGGCTGCCGACCTGGGTTCGCCGGCGCTGACGGGCATCCGGCGCCTGTCCGCGCTCGAGACCGTGCGGGCCCGCATCGCCCTCGCGATCGAGCTGGGCCTGCTGGGCCCGGGGGAGCGGTTGCCGCCCAACGGCGAAATCGCGCGTGCGCTGGGTGTCGGCGACATCACCGTGCGCCGGGCGCTGGTGTCATTGTGCGAAGACGGCGTGCTGGTGCGCCGCCGCGGCCGCAACGGCGGCACGAGCGTCGCCCCCGACGCGCCGGCTGGCCGGGTCGGGGCGGTGAACGCGTACCGCGAGTCGGCGGACGAGGTCCACGACCTGATCGACCACCGGCTGGTGATCGAGGCGGGGCTCGTCCAGCTCGTCGCCACGCGGCGAACCGAAGAGGACGTCGAGCGGCTGCGCGACCTCGTCCGCCGCATGGACGACGCCGCCGGGTGGGCCGAGTTCCACGAGCTCGACGCCGAGTTCCACCTCGCCGTGGCCGCCTCGGGCGCGCCGGCGGCGGCGGTGAGGCACTACGAACTAGTGCTGCGGGAGCTGTACCGCTTCTACCTGCCGTACCGGATGTCGGCGCTGCGCGCGTCCAACCGGGAGCACGAGGTGATCGTCCGCGCGATCGCCACGCGCAATCCCGACGAGGCGGCGATCATGACCCGCGCTCACGTCGGGGATCTGCACCGGACGATGTTCGTCGGCCTGCCGGACGTGTCAGGTTCCTGACGCGCGACAGTCCACTACGGACTGATCTCGACCCATCGGTGACGCACATCAGCCGATCGGCTGATCCGGGTCTTCGCGCACGAGCCCGATGATCATCAACATGCCGAAGTTCCGTTTACTCGTCCCGGTTGTCGCGGCCGTCGCGATGGTCCCCCTGGTGCCGGCGCTCGCGTCCGCGCAGGGGCTGGATTGGAAACCCTGCGTGTCCATCGCGAAGGGCTGGGATGCCGACGACCAGCGCACCGAGTGCGCGATGGTGACCGTGCCGCTCGACTACTCCGACCCCAGCGGCCGCACGATCGACATCGCCGTCAGCCGAATCCGCGCGACGGGCACGCGCACAGGCGCGATCGTGTTCAACCCCGGCGGCCCCGGCCAGTCCGGGATGAAGATGCCGCTCACCATGTCGGAGAGCAAAGCGTCCGGCCTGCTGGAGCACCACGACCTCATCGGCTTCGACCCGCGCGGCGTCGACTACAGCGCGAGCCTCCAGTGCGAGGAGGACGACGCCCAGCCCGACCCGTCGTTGTCCGAAAAGGACCAGGCGCGGTTCCTCGCCGAACACAAGGCCGCGGCCAACGCGGCGTGCTTCGCGAAGGACCCCGCCCTCGTGAAGTCGTTCACCACGCCCAACGTCGCCCGCGACGTCGACCGCATCCGCGAAGCGCTGGGCGAACAGAAGATCGGTTACTACGGCGTCTCCTGGGGCACGGCCCTCGGCGCCGAGTACCGGACGCTCTTCGACAACCACGTCGACAAGATGCTGCTCGACTCCGTCATGCCGCCCGAGCTGAGCGTCACGACGATGGACGACGACCAGGCCGCCGCGGGCGAGAACACGTTCCGCGAATTCTCCGCGTGGGTCGCGCGCTACGACTCCGTCTACCACTTCGGCGGCATCGAACCCCAGGTCGAGAAGGCCTTGCTCGACCTGCGCGCCGAGCTCGCCGCGCACCCGCGCACCGGCCCCGACGGTTCGCCACTCAACGGCGAAACCGTCAACCAGTTCTTCGCCTACCCGCGCCGCCAGTGGGTGGAGGCCGCCGGCCAGCTCGCCGCCATCCGCGACGGCGGTGCTTCGACGGCACAGCCCGATGCCACAGCCTCGCCGAAAACCGGCTTCGGCTGGGACACCGAACGGACCGGTGGCAACTTCTTCCAGCAGAACGCCCTGCTCTGCAACGAATCACCCAGCCCCCGCGACTTCGACACGGTCTGGCAGCACCGCACCGACCGGATCAAGGCCAACCCGGTCGCCGGCTCGTTCGGCGTCTACGAGCAGATGTGCGTCGGCTGGCCTGTGCCCGCGACGCAGTGGCAGTTCAGCGCCGGCAAGAGCCCGCTGCAGTTCGTCGGCCACGCCTTCGAACCGGTCACGCCCATCGGCTGGGCCCTCGCCATGCAACGGCAAATCGGCGGCTCCCTCATGACCGTCGAAGACGACGCCCACGGCTCGCTATCGAGCCTGCCCTGCGCCGCCGCGGCCGTGACGTTCTTCGACACCGGCCAGACGACCACCCAGTCCTGCCCCGGCGCGCCGATCCCGGCTCCGAAGGCGTAGCCGCTGACAGGCGAAACCCACGTGACGCCGCGGATAACCTCACCTCGTGAGCGAGATCCTGCGGCGTCACGTGGCCGCGTTCAACGACCGCGACCTCACCACTCTGCTCGGGGGTTTCACCGACGACGCCGTCTGTATCACGGGCACGACGGTTGCCCGTGGCCGCGCCGAGCTGGCCGGCCTTTTCGAGAGCGCCATCACCCAGCTCCTGCCGACCCTGACCATCGACGAGATCCTGATCGACGGCGATCGCATGGCCGCCCAGCTGACCGAGCGACTCACCCACGGCGGAGAGGAGCACAGGTTCTCGATCGCCGGCTTCTACCGCCTTCGCAACGGCCGCATCGCTTCCGCCAAGATCTATCGCGAGGGCAGCGCAGAACTCGACTGAACCCCGTTGCCGTTCAGCGGCGAATGCTTCTGACCAGCGGAAACGTCACAGCAAGAAGTGGAACAGCGGGCTCCCCGGCTCCACCTGCTCGACCTGCAGCGGGCTCGCCTCCAGCCGCTTGAGCAGGCCGGGCAGCTCGGCCGGCCGCGGGATTTCGATGCCGATCAGCGCCGGCCCGAGCTCGCGGTTGTTGCGCTTCACGTACTCGAAGCGCGCGACGTCGTCCTCCGGTCCGAGGATCTCGTCGAGGAAGCGCCGCAGCGCGCCCGGCTCCTGGGGGAAGCTGACGAGGAAGTAGTGCTTCAGTCCTTCGTGCATCAGTGAGCGCTCGAGGATTTCGCTGTAGCGGCTGACGTCGTTGTTGCCGCCCGAGACGATGCACACCACCGTTTGCTCGGGTTCGACCAGGACCGTGGTCCCGAGTGCGGCCGACGCCAGCGCGCCCGCGGGCTCGGCGATCACGCCGTCGGCCTGGTACATGGCCAGCATCTCCGTGCACACGGCGCCCTCGGGCACGGAGGTGAGCTCGGCGCCGCTGTCGCGCACGAGTGGGTACGTCACGCCGCCGGCCTCACGGACCGCGGCGCCGTCCACGAACGATTCCACCGCCTCGATCCGCACCGGCTTGCCGGCCTCCAGTGCCGCGGCCATGCACATAGCCCCGGCCGGCTCGACGCCGACGACGCGGATCTCCGGGTGCCGCTCGCGCACCCAGGTCGCGATGCCGGCCAGCAGGCCACCGCCGCCGACGGGCACCACGAGCACGTCCGGCACGAAGCCGAGCTGCTCGACGACCTCCAGCGCCACCGTTCCCTGGCCGGCGACGGTGCGAGGGTCGTCGAACGCCGGCACGAGCGTCGCGCCCGTGCGTTGAGCGTCGTCGTTGGCGGCGGCGAACGCGTCTTCGTACGTCTCGCCGACGACGATCACCTCGATGTGCGCACCGCCCAGCGTCGCGATGCGCTCGCGCTTCTGCCGCGGCGTGGTGCCTGGCACGTAAACGCGGCCGTTCGCCCCCAAACGGCGACATGCGTACGCCACACCCTGCGCGTGGTTGCCGGCGCTCGCACACACGACGCCGCGCGAGCGCGTGGCCTCGTCGAGCTGGACGATGAAGTTGTAGGCGCCGCGGATCTTGTACGAGCGGACCGTCTGCTGGTCCTCCCGCTTGAGCCACACTCGCGCGTCGACGCGGGACGAGAGCCGGGCGTTCGGCTCGAGCGGCGTCCGGGTGACCACACCCGTGAGCCGCTCGGCGGCCTGTTCCACCATCTGGGCACTGACGGTATCGATCCGTTGCACGATCGTTGAATCTACTTCCCGCTCATCGCGACGTCCGAGGCGGTGCGGGCGGCAGCTTGCGGTCAGCCGTCACCGACTGCCGGGGGAACGGCCTAATTTGCGCAGTCATGAACGTTTCGGACGAGCCTGACCGGCCGGTCTCGGTCGTGCTCGCTGCCGCCTTCTTTATCGGCCAGACCGCGGTGTTGCCGGCCATGGGCGCACTTTCGCCGGCGTCCGGTGGCATCGGATTGCTCGCTGTCCTTGGTGCCTGGTGCTGGTGTATTCGGTGGTGCGGCTCTGGCTGGGCGGGCGCTGGGGCCGGATCACGTGTTGTCACGCTGGTGCCCGGCTACGCGGCGGTGAGCGCGCTGGTGGACGGGCACGCTCTGCCGACCATCGGTGTCCTCGATGTCATGCTCAGCGTGTTGTCACTGATCGGCCTCGTGCTCGCCTACCTGCCGGCGTCCAACACCTACATCCGCCTCCGCAGCTCATGAACTCTTCGGCACCGCCGGGTACGGGACGAACGTGCTGGTGTTCTCGTCGACCGTCAGCGGCTTGCCGATCGCCGGGAACGCGCGCTGCGAGCAAGCCGGGCGTTCACAGACTTTGCAGCCCATCCCGATCGGCGTCGCCGCGGCGGGCTCGTCCAGGTCGAGGCCGGTGGAGTAGACGAGCCGTCCCGCGTGACGGAGTTCGCAGCCGAGGCCGACGGTGAACGTCTTGCCCGGGCTGCCGAAGCCGCCGATGTTGCGCGAGACCGTGCGCGCGACCCAGAAGTAGCGTTTGCCGTCGGGCAGGGCCGCGATCTGTGTCAGGATCTTGCCAGGCGAAGCGAATGCCTCGTAAATGTTCCACAACGGACACGCGCCGCCCACGCGCGAGAAGTGGAACCCCGCGGCCGACTGGCGTTTCGACATGTTCCCCGCCCGGTCCACGCGCACGAACGAGAACGGGATGCCCCGCTGCTTCGGCCGCTGAAGCGTCGACAGCCGGTGGCACACCGTCTCGAAGCCGACGCCGAAGTGGTCGCACAGCCGCTCGATGTCGTAGCGGAATTTCTCCGCCGTGGTCAGAAAAGGGCCATACGGCAGGATCAGCGCGCCGGCGAAGTAGTTCGCCAGGCCCACGCGCGCGAGCGTCCGCGCGGTCGGCCCCGAGAACGCCCACGAGTCGGCCAGCTCGGTGATCAGGTCGTCGTACTCCAGCAACGCGATCTGCGAAGCCATCCGGAACGCCTGTTGCCCCACGCGCAAGCTCGGTGCGAGCCGCAGCACGCGCGTCGCCGGCTCGTAGCGGTGCTGCTGACCTGCGGCTTCGTTCAGCCCTTCGCTAGTCACCTCCACGCCGTAGCGCTGCCAGAGGCGATCCTTCAGCGACGTCAGCGCCGAGCCTCGGCGCAACGGGATCTCCGCGGCCATGCGTTCGGCGCGCTCGTCGAGCTCCGCGACGTAGTTCTCCCGCTCGTAGAAGAAGTCGCGCACCTCTTCGTGCGGCAACGGCGCCGCGGCGCTGCCGTGCAGGCCGAGGCCGTTTTCCGTGGTCAGCGCGACCGTGCTCTCCACGGCGTTGCGGTAGCTGCGGTGCAGCTTCACCAGTGCCTGGGCGATCGAGGGCAGGTTGGAGGCCAGCTCGTTGAGCTCGCTCGTGGTCACCTCGACGCCGACGACCTCGTCGAGCAGCGCCTCCTTCACGTCCGCGACCAGGCGAGACGTGTCGTTGTTGGCGAAGAACTCCGTGTCGACGCCGAACGCCTGCGTGATCCGCAGCAGCACGGGCACCGTCAACGGCCGTGAGTTGTGCTCGATCTGATTCAGGTAGCTGGGTGAGATCTCGAGCACACGAGCGAGGTCGGCCTGGCTCATCGAACGGCTCTCACGGAGATGCCGTAGCCGCGCCCCGGCGAAAGTTTTGTCCATCGCTCCTCCGATCGGCCGGAAGGTTTCCGGCCCTGAACGATTACGTGAACGATCAAGGCCGTGGATTTTCACCCGACTTGCCAATCAGCGATTCGCAAGCTTTGCAAGATGCTACGCATCCTTCACATAAATTGGCAAATTGGAGCTATGGACCGCCTTTTCGTGCTCGTGTCAGGGTCGTAACCAGGCAAGGCGAGCAATCGCAAACTTCGCAACACGGGAGAGTCCGATGACCGAGCAGGCCAAGCAGCTCGACCAGGCGGCGGCCGAGCTGGCCGAGCAGTGGAAGACCGACCCCCGCTGGGCGGGCGTCCAGCGGACCTACTCCGCCGCCGATGTGGTGAAGCTGCGTGGCTCCGTCGTCGAAGAGCACACGCTCGCCCGTCGCGGTGCGGAGCGGCTGTGGGAGCTCCTGCACACCGAGGACTACGTCCACTCGCTGGGCGCCCTCACCGGCAACCAGGCCGTCCAGCAGGTCCGCGCGGGCCTCAAGGCGATCTACCTGTCCGGCTGGCAGGTTGCCGCCGACGGCAACCTGGCCGGCCAGACCTACCCGGACCAGAGCCTCTACCCGGCCAACTCGGTCCCGGCCGTCGTCCGCCGCATCAACAACGCGCTGGGCCGCGCCGACCAGATCAACTGGGCCGAGGGCAACACCGACATCGACTGGTTCGCGCCGATCGTCGCCGACGCCGAGGCCGGCTTCGGTGGCCCGCTGAACGCGTTCGAGCTGATGAAGGGCATGATCGCCGCCGGCGCCGCGGGCGTGCACTGGGAGGACCAGCTCGCGTCCGAGAAGAAGTGCGGCCACCTCGGCGGCAAGGTACTGATCCCGACCAAGCAGCACGAGCGCACCCTCAACGCCGCCCGCCTCGCCGCGGACGTGCTGAACGTGCCGACCCTCGTCGTCGCCCGCACCGACGCGCAGGCCGCGACGCTGCTGACCAGCGACGTCGACGAGCGTGACCAGAAGTACCTGACCGGCGGTCGCACGGCCGAGGGCTTCTACGAGGTCAACAACGGCATCGAGCCCTGCATCGACCGCGGCCTGGCCTACGCGCAGTACGCCGACCTGCTGTGGATGGAGACGTCCACTCCGGATCTCGAGATCGCCCGCAAGTACGCCGAGGCGATCAAGGCCGAGTTCCCGGACCAGATGCTGGCCTACAACTGCTCGCCGTCGTTCAACTGGAAGAAGCACCTCGACGACGACACCATCGCGCGGTTCCAGCGCGAGCTCGGCGCCATGGGCTACAAGTTCCAGTTCATCACGCTCGCCGGCTTCCACGCGCTGAACTACTCGATGTTCGACCTGGCCCACGGCTACGCCCGTGAAGGCATGACCGCCTACGTCGGGCTGCAGGAGCGCGAGTTCGCCTCCGAGGAGCGCGGCTACACCGCGACCAAGCACCAGCGCGAGGTCGGCACCGGTTTCTTCGACCTGGTGTCCACGGCCCTGAACCCGGAGAGCTCGACCACCGCGCTCAAGGGCTCGACCGAAGAAGACCAGTTCCACTGACCTACCCCCGCGGGCCGGCGATTCCGGTCGCCGGCCCGCCCCCCTTCTTTCCCTCGCGGAGGTACGAGATGGCCGACAAGCTGAACTACCGCATCGAAATCACCGGTCCCGCCGGTGACCGGTTCGCCGAGATCCTCACCCCGGCCGCGCTGGAGTTCGTGGCCAAGCTCGACAACGCCTTCGCCGGACGCCGCCGCGAGCTGCTCGACGAGCGCCGCCGCCGTCGCGAGCGCGTGCAGGCAGGGGAGGAGCAGCTGGACTTCCTGCCCGAGACGCGCCGCATCCGCGCCGACGACAGCTGGCGCATCGCGCCGCCGGCGCCCGGTCTCGAGGACCGCCGCGTGGAGATCACCGGCCCGACGGACCGCAAGATGACCGTCAACGCCCTGAACTCCGGCGCGAAGGTCTGGCTCGCCGACTTCGAGGACGCGACTTCGCCGACGTGGCACAACATCGTCGACGGCCAGCTGAACCTGTTCGACGCCATCCGCCGCAACATCGACTTCACCACCGAGTCAGGCAAGCACTACACGATCGGCGACGACCCGGCGACGATCGTCGCCCGCCCGCGCGGCTGGCACCTGGTGGAGAAGCACATCCGCATCGACGGTCGCCCGCTGTCGGCGAGCCTGGTCGACTTCGGGCTGTACTTCTTCCACAACGTGCGCCAGCTGATCGCGCGCGGCAGCGGCCCGTACTTCTACCTGCCGAAGCTCGAGAACCACCTCGAGGCGCGCCTGTGGAACGACGTTTTCCTGTTCGCGCAGCAGGAGCTTGGTATCCCGCGGGGCACCGTCCGCGCGACCGTGCTGATCGAGACGATCACCGCTGCGTTCGAAATGGACGAGATCCTCTTCGAGCTGCGCGAGCACGCCGCCGGCCTGAACGCGGGGCGCTGGGACTACATCTTCAGCGTCATCAAGAACTTCTCCGAGCACGGCGCCGACTTCGTGCTGCCGGACCGCGCGCAGGTCACGATGACGGTCCCCTTCATGCGTGCCTACACCGAACTGCTGGTCCGCACGTGCCACCGCCGTGGTGCGCACGCGATCGGCGGGATGGCGGCGTTCATCCCGAGTAAGGACCCTGACGCAAACGCGACCGCGTTCGAGAAGGTCCGCCAGGACAAGGAACGCGAGGCGGGCGACGGGTTCGACGGCTCGTGGGTCGCACACCCCGGGCTGGCCCCCGTCTGTCGCGAGGTCTTCGACAGCGTGCTGGGCGGCTGGCCCAACCAACTGGGCCGGCTGCGTGAGGACGTCGACGTCACCGCCGCCGACCTGCTCGACGTTGCCTCCGCCGGCGGCGAGGTGACCGAGGCCGGCGTTCGCGCCAATATCAACGTCGCCCTGCGCTACATCGACTCCTGGCTGCGCGGCACGGGAGCCGCGGCGATCCACAACCTCATGGAAGACGCCGCGACCGCCGAGATCGCGCGGTGCCAGGTCTGGCAGTGGATCCGCAACGGCACGAAGTTCGCGGACGGCACGGCGTTGACGCGTGAGCTCGCGGTGGAGTTCCTGGACGACGAGTTCGAGTCGATTCGCGCCGATCTGCCCGCCGGCCACCGCCTCGACGACGCCCGCGCCATCTTCACCGAGACCGCCTTGGGCGAGAAGCTCTCGGGCTTCCTCACGACGAGCGCCTACGCCCGCCACCTGTGCGACGCGCGGTGACCACGCTCCGGCCGCCCCTGACCTGACCGGGGACGGCCGGTTTCCCGCACCGCTTTGGGACGGTGCGGCGAGACGGGTCCGGTGGCGGAGGCTCCCCGCCACCGGACCCGGGTTTTCGTCTGTTGCCGTCCAGTGGCTAGGCGCTGGTGGGCGGCGCTTTTTGGTCTGTCGGCCGGCCATGGCTCTGTTGCCGCTGATCGGCGACAGGCTCCGGAGCTGCCCTTTTCGACGTGCCGGCGGCGATCGCCGGGGGTCATCCATCGGCCGTGCGGTACAGCTACGGCTCGCCGTTGACTGGCGATTTGTCGACGAACGCGTCGATCGCCGTTCAGCGGCGACGACCTGGCCGGCCGCTCATCGGCGACTCCAAGGCCGCGGGATCAGCGCCGCGCGGCCAACAGCGTCGCCGCGGCTGCGCGAGCCGTGCCGGCCTCGCCGGGGTCACCCTTGATCGCGGCGAGCACCGTGGCCCCCTCCATGAGGGAGAAAAGCTGGTCGGCGAGGTCGTCGTCGGCGACGAGCCGCCGCAGGTACGCGCGCACTTCGTCCTTGTGGTTGTGGATGGCCGTGGCCACGCCGGGCGCGAGCGTCCCGAACTCGCCGAACGAGTTCACGAACGCGCAGCCCCGGAAGTCGGGCTCGCTGAACCAGTTGTGCAGCCAGTCGAAGACGGCCAGCGGGTCGTCGCCCCGCGCGGCGACGAACTCGCGCAGCGACCGGCGCCAGCGTTCGTCGCGCGTGTTCAGGTAGGCGGCCACGAGGTCGTCCTTTGACGGGAACACCTGGTATAGCCGCTTGAGCGAGACGCCGGAGCGGCTGCGCACGGCGTCCATGCCCACGGACTGCACGCCCTGGGCGTAGAACAGGTCTTCGGCTGCATCGAGTAGCCGTTCGGTGGCTTCCGCGGTGTTCACGTCATGTCCCTCTGGTGTGGAGAATCAACGTTCTCTATGCTAGCCGAACCAGGGAGAACGCACGTTCTCCCGCGATCCGCGCAGGAGCCCGCCATGACACCGCGCCCGCCGTTCCCGCCGTTCGACGAGAACACCGCCCGCCAGAAAGTCCAGGCCGCCGAGGACGCCTGGAACACGCGCGACCCCGAGAAGGTCTCCCTCGCCTATACCGAGGACTCCGTGTGGCGAAACCGCGACCAGTACGTCGTCGGCCGTGCGGAGATCGTCAAGTTCCTGACACAGAAGTGGGAGCGCGAGCTCGACTACGCGCTGCGCAAGGAACTGTGGGGCTTCCGCGGCAACCGCATCGGCGTGCGGTTCCAGTACGAGTCGCACAACGCCGAGGGCCAGTGGTTCCGCAGCTACGGCAACGAGCTCTGGGAGTTCAGCGACGAAGGCCTCATGCGTCGCCGCGAGGCGAGCATCAACGACCGCCCGATCGCGGAAAGCGAACGCTGGATTTTCGGCAAGCGCCCGGAAGCCGAGCACGGCAAGGAGTTCCCCATCTTCTGATCCTCGGCCGTGAGCGAACGCGCGTGATTTCTCGCTGAAGTGCAGCCAGGATCCAGTTATGAGCCTGGGATTCAGCGGAGAAGTCACGGAGTTCTACCACCGCTACCGCCGCGGTTACCCGACGGCGGTGTTCGATGCGATCGCCGCCGAGTTCGCCCTGGCCGGGGACGACGTGGTCCTCGACCTCGGGTGTGGCACGGGACAGCTCGCCGTGCCGATGGCCGCGCGGGTCCGCGCGGTCGCGGGCATGGACCCCTCGTCCGACATGCTTTCGCGCGCCCGCCGCGCCGCGGCCGACGCCGGCGTGACCAACGCGTCGTGGCTCCTGGGTGGCGACACCGACGTCACAGCGCTGAATTCCCTGCTCGACGGGCTCGGCGCCGTCACCATCGGGCAGGCGTTGCACTGGATGGACTACGCGACGCTGTTCGCCGCTGTGAAGCCGATGCTCCGGCCGGGCGGCGGCATCGCGGTGGTCACCAACGGTTCACCGCTGTGGCTCCAGGACAGCGACTGGTCGCGAGCACTGCTCGGCGTGCTGTCCGACTGGTTCGGCCGGCCCCTCACCGCGTCCTGCGGAACGGACGACGCCAGCCAGGACCGCTACCGCGCCGCGCTGGTCGGCGCCGGTTACGACGTCGGCCTCCGCACCATCGACTACACCGGCGACCTCACCGCGGACGAGATCATCGGCGGCGTCTACTCGGCCATGGGCGAGGACGAGTTGCCGCCCAGCGGCGAACGGCCGGCCTTCGAGAACCGCATCCGTTCGGCGATCGAGCCCCACGCGCCGTTCCGTGAACCGGTTCGCGTGACGATCCTGACCGGTCGCGTGGCCTGAGTTTCGTCGCCACTGAGTGGCAACAAGAGGTCGGCGGCAGGGTTTGGCTGTTCAGGCGCTGGTTTCGGCCGGACTTCCGAGCTCGGTCAACTCGGTGGTGACGGCGTCGAGGTGGAGAGGGCGAAGGTCGTTGACGTCCATCCCGACGTTCAACTGCCGGCCCCGCTTGCGCCACGCGCTGTGGACGTGACCGTGCAGCAGCCACAGTCCCTCGTCGGGCAGGCGGTACTGCGACCCGCGGTCCTCGCCGATGTGGTCACCTTCGTACGGGAAATGGCTGAGCAACACGTTTGTCCCGGCGATCCGGCGCCGGGCAAACGCTTGCACCGTGGCGAAGTGCTCCAGCCATGCGCGTTGGTGCCGATGCGCCTGGCGCAGTCCGGGCCACGGCTCGTCGTGGTTGCCGGTGATGAGGTGGATCTCGCCGTTCAGCTGCCGGAGCGTGTCGGCGAACCGTGCCAGCCGGCCCATGCCGACGTCACCCAGGTGCCACACCTGGTCGCCCGGCCGGACGGCGGCGTTCCACCGCTCGACCACGAACGCGTCGTGCTCGGGCGGCGTCTCGAAGCCGCGCAGGCCGGCCACGAGCTGGTGGTCGAAGTGGGTGTCGGCGGTGAACCAGACGTCCATGATCGGGCTTCTCCTCGTTGTCGACGTCGGCCCATCGCCGGGGAGGCGACGCAGGCATACCTTGCGCCCTGAACCTCCCCTTGCGCCAGGGATTTTCGCCATTCGGCGGGGCTCGTCACTGTCCGTTGTGGATAGTGGGATGAAGGTCCCCTTCACCCCTTCCCGAGGAGCCGCATCACGGTCGCGTCCGACACCTGGGTGAAGTCGGCGTACCAGCGGCCCACGGCGCTGAATCGCCTCGGCGCGGCGACGGCGATGAACTGGTCCACCTCGCCCTCGAACTCGGCGATGGCGTCCGGCGCGCACACCGGCACGGCCAGCACCACGCGCCGCGCGTCGCGGAGGTCGCGGACGGCGGCCATCGCGGTCACTCCGGTTGCCAGTCCGTCGTCGATCACGAGCACGTCGTGGCCGGCCACCGCGACTTCCGGGCGCCCGTCGCGATAGGCCGCCAAACGGCGACGCGCCTCGGCCCGCTCGCGCGCACACGCCGGCTCCATCGCTTTCGGCGTGAGCCCGAACGCGCGCAACGCCGGCATCGAGTAGTAAGGCGGCCCCTCCGCAGTCACCGCGCCGACGCCGAACTCTCGCCGCCCAGGCGCCCCGATCTTCCGAGCGACCACGACGTCCAGCGGAGCCCCGAGTGCCTGGGCGACCTCGGCCGCCACCGGCACGCCCCCGCGCGGCAACCCGAGCACGACGGGCTCGACCCACGGCTGCCTGGCCAGGATCCGCCCGAGTTGCCGCCCGGCGTCGATTCGATCGAAGAACAACGTCCTCACCACCGTCGCGCCACCAGCCAAGACGCGATGCTCGCGGCACGTGGATTGTTGAACAATGCTTTGGCCGAAAAACGGCCAAAGCCTGCCGCCCAGCGCATCCCGACGACAGCCGGCACGAGTCCGGCCGCGTGGTCGACGAACGGCAACATCATGCGTTCCAGATTCCCGCGACGAAGCCGGACGAACCGGTCACTCGCCGCGTTCAGGTCGGCCTACCTACTGCTTCCCCTATTGTTTCGCGCGCGGCGCCGGACGGATGCTTCGAACACCCCACCGAAATATCCAGGGAGCGTCATGACCAGCAGATCCAGAGCCGTCGTCGCTGCCTTGCTCGCTGTTTTCGCCGTTGCTCTCACCGCAGCGCCGGCGGTTTCGGCGCCCGCTCAGGCGCACGCCGCCTGTGTCCGGCCCTGCCACTTCTGACGGCGGGCCCGCTCAGAGTTCGAACGCGTTGCCCGTCGCGATCTTCGGGCGTCCCAGCTCGATCGGCTCTCCCATGCGCGCGCGCCGGTAGACCTCCGCGGTCGCCTCGGCGATGCGTCCCCAGTCGAAGTCCGCCGCGAGGCGTGACTGGGCCGTTCGTGCGCGCCGGGTCGCGGCGGCGGCGTCGCTCAGGACAGTCGTGACCGCCGTGGCCAGACCCGCGACGTCGCCCGGTTCGAACGCCAGGCCCGTTTCCCCGTCGACGACCACCTCGCCGAGGCCGCCCGCCGTCGACGCGACGAGCGGTGCCTTCGCGGCCGCGGCCTCCAGGGCGACGATCCCGAACGGTTCGTACCGGCTCGGCAGCACCACGGCGTCGGCCGCGGCCAGCAGCGCGCGCAGGTCACGGTCGGGCAGGTGGCCGACGAAGTCCACCGCGCGGCGAATCCGCAGCTTGCGCGCCTGGGAGACCAGCTCGTCGTGGTGTCGCCCCTTACCGGCGACGACCACTCGCGTGCCCGGGAACTGGCGGCGGATGCGGGGGAGCGCGGCCAGCAGGTCCTGCACGCCCTTTTCCCACTCCAGCCGGCCGAAGAACAGCAGGAACGGTGCGCCGTCGGCGCTGTGCCGTTCGCGCATCTTCGCCACCTCGGCGGCCGAGACGCGCCAGCTGCGTTCTTCGATGCCGTTGTGGATCACGGTGACGTCGGCGGCCTCGATCTCGAACAGGTGCGCCACTTCCTTGCGCATTGCCTGCGAGCAGGTGATCACGGCGTCGGCTCGGTTGGCCAGCCACCACTCGACGGAATGCACCTGCTGGTTGAGCGGGTGCGAAAGCCAGCCCGAGTGCCGGCCCGCTTCGGTCGCGTGGACGGTGCCGACGAGCGGTACGCGCGCGGCCTCGGCGATGGCGATCGCCGGGTGCGTCACGAGCCAGTCGTGCGCGTGGACGACGTTGGGATGCCACGTGCGCAGCAGGTCCTGCGCGGCGCGGATCATGGCGTGGCCCATGGCGAGCGTCCAGGCGACGAGGTCGCGTTCGAACGTCAAGTGCATCGGGTCCTCGGCCACGCGGATCAGGCGCACGCCCTCGACGTCGCGGTCGCTGCGCGGGTGCGTGGAGGCGTCGGTGCCGGCCTGGTGGCGGCAGAGAACCACCACGTCGTGGCCCTGCTGGGCGAGGTGCCGGGCCAGCGCGTGCACGTGCCGGGCGAGCCCGCCGATGACCACGGGCGGGTACTCCCACGACAGCATCAGCACGCGCATGGGCAGAGGTTACTCGCCAGTCGCTTCCGCCGGGCGGCCCGGCTGTCGCCGCCTTCGATCTCTGTCACCATCGAAGGTGATGACTTCCAGCCAGCCCGAGTGGCAGCGCGCGGACCCGCCCCTGACGACGCCGTGGACCGACCTCGTCAGCCCCTCCGACGTGCTCCCCGAGTACCCCAGACCGCAGCTGAAGCGGCCGCGGTGGCTGAACCTCAACGGCGTCTGGGACTACGCGGGGTGGCTGTCGTCGCCCGGGGAACCGCGGCCTGTCGGCTACGGCGAGCGCATCTTGGTCCCCTTCGCACCGGAATCGGCACTCTCCGGAATCAACCGGCGCGACGAGGTCCTGTGGTATCGGCGGCTGTTCGAGGTCCCGGAGGACTGGCGCGGCGATCGCGTGCTGCTGCACTTCGGCGCGGTCGACCAGACGGCGAAGGTCTGGGTGAACAACCAGCTCGTGGTCACCCACGAGGGTGGCTACGCCGCGTTCAAGGCGGACGTCACCGATGCGTTGCGTGCGTCCGGGCCGCAGGAGCTGACCGTTCGCGCCGAGGATCGCACCGACATCTCGCCGTTCCCGCTCGGCAAGCAGCGCAACGCACTGGGCGGCATCTGCTACACGTCGACGTCCGGGATCTGGCAGACGGTGTGGCTCGAGCCGGTGCCCGTTGAGCGCGTTGAGAACCTGGAGATCACTCCGGACCTGGCGGGCTTCGCGGTATTTCCCCAGGTCAATGGTGGTATTCAAGTCGAGCTGAGCGTTTCGCCACCCAGCGGCGACGAGATCGTCAGCGTTCGTGGGGCCGCCGGCACGAGGTTGCGGGCGGACGTCCCGGAGCCCCACTGGTGGACTCCCGATGATCCGTATCTCTACGACCTCACCGTGCGGCTGCTCGACCACCACGGCGACGTGCTCGACGCGGTCACCAGCTACGGCGGACTGCGCACCGTTGAGCTCGTCCCCGACTCCGCCGGACGCCCTCACGTCGCCCTCAACGGCCGGATCACCTTCCTCCACGGCCCGCTCGACCAGGGCTATTGGCCCGACGGCGGCTACACCGCGCCCACCGACGACGCCCTGCGTTTCGACCTCGAGAAGACGAAAGAGCTCGGCTTCAACTTCGTCCGCAAGCACGTGAAGATCGAGCCCGCGCGCTGGTATCACTGGACCGACCGGCTGGGGCTGCTCGTCTGGCAGGACATGCCGTCGCTGGTGGTGTCGTTCGACGGGCCGCCCGGGCCGGCGCCGGACCCGGTGCCCGAGGGCAAGGACCGCTTCGAGGCCGAGCTGCGGGAAATGGTGCGGCAGCTGCGGAACGTGCCGTCGATCGTCGCGTGGGTGCCGTTCAACGAGGGCTGGGGCGAGTTCGACACGGCGCGGATCGCCGAGCTCGTGAAGGAGCTCGACCCGACTCGCCTCGTCGTGGCCAACAGCGGCGTCAACTGCTGCTTCTCCCGCACAGACACCGGCGCCGGCCACGTCTACGACGACCACACGTACGTCGGGCCCGGCGAGCCGCGCGTGCAGGACCACCGCGCGCTCGTTGACGGCGAGTACGGCGGCCTCGGGCTCGTCCTCGACGACCACCGCTGGCCCGGCCCGCCCAACGCGTACGAGATGACCGCTGACGCCGATCACCTCGCCCGCCGTTATACGGAGCTCAGCACCCGGCTGGAGTCCCTGGTCGGCGAACTGGGCCTCTCAGGGGCGATCTACACCCAGACCACGGACGTGGAAAACGAGGTCAACGGCCTCCTCACCTACGACCGCCGCGTGACCAAACTGGACGCGGACGTCGCGGCGGCCCGCAACCGCGCGGTCATCGCCCGCGGCTCCTCCCCGGCCGTCGAAGCCGTCCAGGAGCCACAAAACCCCAGTTAGAGACGTTTCGCCACTGAACGGCGACAAGAAAAGGGCGGGAGCTCCAAGGAGTCCCCGCCCTTCGCCGGCCGTGAAAATCAGGCAGGCAGCACTGCCTCGATCGCCTTCACCACGGTCTCGTCCTCGGGCTCGGTCCGCGGACGGAACCGGCCCACGACCTCACCGTCGGAGTTGATCAGGAACTTCTCGAAGTTCCACTGCACGTCGCCGGCGTCACCCTCGGCGTCGGCGGTCTGGGTGAGCGTGGAGTACAGCGGGTGACGGTCGTCGCCGTTCACCTCGAGCTTCTCGAACAGCGGGAAGGTGACGCCGTAGGTGGTGGAGCAGAACGTCTGGATCTCGTCGGCCGTCCCGGGCTCCTGGCCGGCGAACTGGTTGCACGGGAACCCGACGACGGAGAAACCCTTGTCGCCGTAGCGTTCCTGCAGCTTCTCCAGGCCGGTGTACTGCGGGGTCAGGCCGCACTTCGAGGCGACGTTGACCACCAGCAGCGCCTTGCCGCCGAGCGCGCCCAGGGTGGTGTCCTCACCCGAGAGCGTCTTCAGCGGGATGTCGCGAATGCTCATTCCTCGGTGTCCCTTTCACTTGTGTGGCAGCAGCTGTCGTGCGTCCAGCTGTCCGAACGGTCCATCGGCGCGGCGGTACTCCGCCGCGAGCTCCTGCGCGCGAGCGCGGTCGCCGGTGCGCAGCAGCCCGGCGAGCTCGTCGAAACGCGAGGTGTGCACATGGGCGCGCCGGCGCGCGTAGTCCGCGGCGGAGTCCTTGGTGACCATGAACGCCCAGTCGCTCGACAACGCCAGCATCGCCTCCGCGACGGCCTGGTCGGCCACGGTGTCGTGAGCGGTTCCCCCGTGCTCCCCGAAATGCCCGGAAACGAGGTCCAGCAAGCGTTTCTGCAACGCTGTGTTGTCCTGCACCATGTCGGCCACCTGCTCGCCGTCCCACACGCGCCAGTCCTTGCCCGAACCCCACGACGACGCGGGCAGGTCGATCGGCGCCCCCACGTGGCCGGCCTCCAGTGCGCCCTTCAGTGTCGTCACGCGAACGCCCGCCTCCGGCAGCGCGCGCAGAACCCCCTCGAGCCACGCGGGACCCTCGTGCCACCAGTGCCCGAACAGTTCCGTGTCATACGCCGCCACCACGAGAGACTCACGCCCGTGCTGCGCCCGCAGCGAACGCAGCCGCGCGACGACCGTGTCGACGAAGTCCTTCACGTGCGTACCGAGTACGTCTGCGGCGAGCGCGGGGTCGTACGGCGCCTTCTCGTGCGGCGGCACCTGCTTCCCGGTGACGCGCGACGCCTTCAACCCCACTTCATGCGCCCACGTGTGGAAGTCGCGGTACGCCGCGTGCCCGGGGTAGCCGGCTTTCGGCGACCAGACGCGGTACGTCACCTCGAGGTCACGCCCGAAACACACCACGTCCGAGGAGCCGACCGTCCGCGCCGCCGACGTGTCGCCGTGCAGCGACGGTCCGTCGACCAGGAACCGCTGCACGCCCGCGGCCGCGTAACCACGCTCCATCCCGGGCTCGTAGCCGCATTCCGGCGCCCAGATGCCCTCCGGCCGCCGCCCGACGCGCAGCTGCGTGTCGGCCAGGCCTTCGCGCAGGGCGAACGCGCGAACGTCCTCGTCCAGCAACGGCTGGAACGGGTGCGCGAGCGGTCCCCCCAGCAGTTCGATCGTGTCACTGTCCACAAGTGACCGCAGGATCGGCGAGAACCCGTGGCGCCAGCGCGTCTCCAGCTCCTCTGTCGCGCGCACGGCCGTCTTGTGCTCCGCCGCGGCCAGGTCGCGCAGCAGCGGGTCGCCGCCCCACAGCGTCGACGCGTGCTGCGCGCGCAGCTGCCAGTGGCCGAGCCAGTCGTGGCACGCTCGGATCGCGTACGGGTCGTCGAGCTGCGCCGCGAGCACGGGTGTCATGCCGAGCGTCAGGACGTCGCGTCGCCCCTCAGCGGCGAAACGCTGCAGAAGGTCGACGACCGGCAGGTACGAATGTGCCCACGCCTGGTAGAGCCACTCCTCGCCGACGGGCCAGCTGCCGTGGTGCGGCAACCAGGGGAGATGGCTGTGCAGGACGAGGCAAAAAGTGCCTTCCGAGGCGGGCGGAGTCACGGGCGCACCGCCACCGCGACCAGATCGAGGCTCGCGTCCAGGTCGTCACCGCGGACGGAGAAGTCCTCCGCCCCGACCGCCGCGACGTCGGCGAGCAACCCCGCCGGCCACACGGCCTGCCCGGGCAACGAGCCCATCACCACCTCGAGCTGCGCGTCGATGATCGAGCCGCCGTACGCGCGTTCGAGCTCCCGCAGGCGTGCCCCGTGATGCAACCCGTGTAGCGATTGGACGACGAACCCGGCCGCACGCAGCAGACCGTCCAATTCGGACGGTGCGAGCTCCCGTGTGTGGTACGGGTTCAGCGGTGTGTCGGAACCCGGCGTGAACGTGAGCCGGTTCGGGGTCGTGACCAGCAGTTTCCCGCCCGGCCGCAGCACGCGGAAACACTCGGCGAGGAACCCGTCCTGGTCCCACAGGTGCTCGATCACCTGGAAGTTCGCGACTACCTCCACGGATTCGCCACTCAACGGCAAAAACGCGAGGTTCGCCCGCGCCACCGCAACATCCGGGTAGCGACGGGCGACGTGCTCCGTGGTGGGCACGTCATAGTCCAGCGCCAGCACGCGCCGCGCCGTTTTCGCGATCAGCCCCGCGCCGTAACCCTCGCCGCAGCCCGCCTCCAGCACCGTCGCGCCGGCGCAGTGGGGGAGCAGGGCGACGTAGGCGGCTTCGTGGCGACGGAACCAGTAATTCTCCTCGGGGATGCCGGGGACGGTCCGTTCGCCGGTGAGGTGCAGTGCCTCGGCCCGGGTGGCTGCGTTGGTCACCTGCGCGACCCTAGCGCGTGTCACGTTCCCGACCGCCGTCTCGTTCCAGCCCCATGCAACGGACCCTCACGCGTGTACTGCTGGTGCTGCTCGGCGTCGTCACGGCGGCGACGGGAGTGTGGCCACTCCTGTCGCCCCTGGGCTTCTACCAGGACTTTCCCGGCTTCCGCCACGGCTGGGTCAGCATGGACGGAGCGTTCGACGAACACCTCATCCGCGACTTCGGCGCCCTCAACCTCGCGCTGGCGGCGACGCTGATCGGCGCTGCCGTGATCGGCACCACAGCCGTCGCGCGGCTGGCGGCCGTGGCGGCGCTGCTGTTCGCTGTGCCGCACTTCGTCTACCACCTCGGGCACGTCGGCCACTTCGCGACCGTCGACCAAGTAATGATCCTGTCAACGCTCGCGCTGGGCGTGCTGGTGCCGCTTGTCGTGCTGTTCGTGCCGGGACGAAAGCCGGTCAGGTCGGCGACACCGTGATGCTCAGCGCGCCCGGGCCGACGTGCGCGCCGATCACCGTGCTCGCGTCGCCGATCACGACGTCCGTGATCCCGGGAATCCGGTCCCGCAGGCGTCGCACGACCTCGGTCTCGTCCGAGCCGAAGCGAGTCACGGCGACGTCCACGCGCTGGTCGCCCGCGGCCTTCACCGCGAGGTCGACGAGCCGGTTCATCGCGCGCTTCGTGCCGGGAACGCGGGCCAGCGGCGAGACCTCACCGTTACGCACGGTGAGCAACGGCTTGATCGAGAACGCCGTACCCACCAGCGACTGGGCGGCTCCGACGCGTCCGGTGCGCCGGAGGTACTCGAGCGTGTCCACGTAGATCAGCTCGGTCGCGGCGCGCACGCGGCGCTCGGCGGCTTCGAGCACGCGCGCGAGCTGACCCCCGGCGCCGGCGACGCGCGCGGCCGACACCGCTGCGTAACCGAGGCTCATGCTGGCCGTTCCACTGTCGATGATGTGCACGGGGATCCGGACCTGTTGCGCCGCCTCGCGGGCCGCCTGAACGGTCTCCGAAAGGCGACCGGAGATGTGCAGGCTGACGATGGCGGACGCGCCGCGGGCGGCGGCGTCCTGGTACGTCCAGAAGAACGCACCCGGGTCGGGCGGCGAAGTGGTGACGCTGTGGCCGGACTTCATGGCGGAGATGAGCTCGTTGCGGTCGAACCGGTGTTCGTCGTCCGTCTGATCCCCGACGTGCAGCTGGACCTGCACCACGCCGATGCCCCAACGGGCGGCGAGTTTGTCGGGCAGGCACGAGGTCGAGTCCGTGACTACGGCGATGTGCGCGGGCATGGTGCGGGAGGTTAACCCCTGTCGGCCTACTGCCAGTAGCCCACCGTTGGTCCGATCGGGCGAGCGGTGTGCTGGACGGGTTAACCGGCGGACTACCGGGACGATGGTCTCAAAAGATTGCTCATCCAGGTGAATGCCGTCACCTCGGCGGGTCTCCCCGCCTGAATGGCCCTAATCTACCGGCCAGTAGAGCACTGTCCCGCGGCCGAGAGCCGGCCCCAACCGGGAGGTCGAAGAAGACCCATGACGAATATCGTTGTCCTGGTCAAGCAGGTACCGGACACCTACTCGGAGCGGAAGCTCTCCGGTGCCGACAACACGCTTGACCGCGAATCCGCAGACGCCGTGCTCGACGAGATCAACGAGAAGGCCGTCGAAGAGGCGCTGAAGATCAAGGAGGCGGGCGAGGGCGAGGTCACCGTGATCTCCGTCGGCCCCGACCGCGCCACCGACGCCATCCGCAAGGCGCTGTCCATGGGCGCCGACAAGGCCATCCACGTCTCCGACGAGGCGCTGCACGGCTCCGACGCCATCGCCACCGCCAAGGTGCTGGCCGCCGCGATCGGCAAGGTCGAGGGCTACGACCTGGTCATCGCCGGCAACGAGGCGTCCGACGGCCGCGGCGCCGCCGTGCCGGCGATCGTCGCCGAGCTGCTCGGCCTGCCGCAGCTGACCTACGTGCGCCAGCTGACCGTCGAGGGCTCCAGCGTGAAGGCCGACCGCGAGACCGAGGACGGCATCACCCACCTCGAGGCGAACCTGCCCGCGCTCGTGAGCGTCGGCGAGAAGATCAACGAGCCGCGCTACCCGTCGTTCAAGGGCATCATGGCCGCGAAGAAGAAGCCGGTCGAGACGTTCACCGTCGCCGACCTCGGCATCGACGCGGGCGAGGTCGGTCTCGCCAACGCGTGGTCCACCGTGCTCGAGTCGTCCCCGAAGCCGCCGCGCACCGCGGGCGAGAAGGTGGAGGACGAGGGCGACGGCGGCACCAAGGTCGCCGAGTACCTGGTCGCGCAGAAGCTCATCTGAGACACGGTTTCGAGGAGGATCACGAAAAATGGCTGAAGTACTCGTCCTCGTCGACCACGTCGACGGTGATGTCAAGAAGGTCACGCTCGAGCTGCTGACCGCCGCCCGCGCGCTGGGTGAGCCCTCGGCCGTCGTCGTGGGCCCCACGGGCACCGCGGCCAAGGCCAAGGAAGCGCTCGCCGGCCACGGTGCCGCGAAGGTCTACGTCGCCGAGGGCGACGACGCCACGAGCTACCTGGTGACCCCGAAGGTCGACGTGCTGACGAAGCTCGCGGAGCAGGCTTCGCCGGCCGCCGTGCTCGTCGCCGCCAGCGCCGAGGGCAAGGAGGTGGCCGCGCGCGTCGCAGTGCGGCTGGGCTCCGGTCTGCTCTACGACGCGGTGGGCGTGAACGCCGACGGTTCGGTGGACCAGTCCATCTTCGGTGGCGCGTTCTCCGTGAAGTCCAGGGCTGCCAAGGGCGCGCCGGTGATCTCGGTGCGTCCGGGTGCCGTCGAGGCCGAGGCCGCCGACGGTGCTGCCGCCGAGGAGACCGTCGAGATCCCGGCGCAGGACGCGGCGAAGTCCGCGAAGATCACCGGCATCGAGCCGATCGTCGGTGGCGACCGTCCGGAGCTCACCGAGGCGTCGATCGTCGTCTCGGGTGGCCGTGGTGTCGGTTCGGCGGAGAAGTTTGACGTCGTCGAGAAGCTGGCCGACTCGCTCGGCGCGGCCGTCGGCGCTTCGCGTGCGGCCGTCGACTCCGGCTACTACCCGGCGCAGTTCCAGGTGGGCCAGACCGGCAAGACGGTGTCGCCGCAGCTGTACATCGCGCTCGGCATCTCCGGCGCGATCCAGCACCGCGCCGGCATGCAGACGTCGAAGACGATCATTGCTGTCAACAAGGACGCCGAGGCTCCCATCTTCGAGATCGCCGACTTCGGCATCGTGGGCGACCTGTTCAACGTCGCGCCGCAGCTGACGGAGGCCGTCGACAAGCGCAAGGGCTGATGTTTTCCCGCTCCGAAGGCCGCTGGGCGATGTACCGCTCAGCGGCCTTCGGCGTTTGTCGGACCCTGAGAAAAGCCTGAGAACCTGCAATTAACTCAACGTGCACTAATCGGTCATCGATTGGCACTCTCCGCGGTTTCCAGTTCGCAGGTACACAGTGTTCATGACGTCGTCTCAGCTCCTCGTCAGCACTGATCAGGCGGGTGTCGAGCTCCCGGCCGATGCGCCGAGGTACTCCCTGCTCGTGGCCCACGCGAACGAAGAAGTGCTCGCCGCGCAGAAGCTGCGGCACCAGGTTTTCGCCGAGGAGATGGGGGCCCACCTCAATTCCCTGAAGCCCGGTCTCGACGTCGACTACTTCGACGAGTTCTGCGACCACCTCGTGGTGCGCGACGACAAGACCGGCGACATCGTCGGCTGCTACCGCATGCTTCCGCCGGAGCGCGCCTCCCAGGCCGGCAGCCTGTACTCCGACAGTGAATTCGACCTGACGGCCCTCTCCGGCCTGCGCTCGACGCTCGTGGAGACCGGCCGCTCCTGCGTGCACCCGGACCACCGCAGCGGCGCCGTCGTGAGCCTGGTGTGGGCGGGGATCGCGCGGTACATGCTGCTTTCCGGCCACCGCTACCTCGCCGGCTGCGCGTCCGTGCCGCTGAGTGACGGCGGCAGCTACGCCGCGGGCGTCTGGGATGTGTTGCGCGCCAAGCACTACGCCGACGAGTCGCGCCGCGTTTCGCCGCTGCACCCGTGGGATTCCGACTCGGTCGTCCGTCCCGACCGCGCCGTGCTGCCGCCGCTGATCAAGGGCTACGTGCGGCTCGGCGCCGAGGTCTGCGGCCCGCCGGCGCTCGACGAGGACTTCGGCGTCGCCGACTTCTTCGTCCTGCTCGACTTGCACAAGATCGACGAACGCTACCTCAAGTTCTTCCTCGGAGTGCAGGTATGAGCCACGCCTGGATGCCGACGTCCCCCTGCGGCGACGGCTGCCTCACCGAAGGTGCCGCCACGGTCTCGTTCCCGCGTCGCGTGCTGCGCTTCGCGTCGGCCATCGGGGTGGTCCTGGCGGCCCTGCTGACGGCGCCGCTGCTGCTTGTGCTGCGCGGCCGGGGCCGGGAACGCCTGGTCCGGACCATTTTCCGCTCGGTGCTGCGCGCGTTCGGCGTGAAGCTGGTCGTCCGGGGCGGCGCCGACTTCCTCGCCGCCCCCGCCGGCCGTGGCGCGCTGGTGGTGAACAACCACATCTCGTGGCTGGACATCGTCGCCATCAACGCCCTGCGCCCCATGCGCGCCCTCGCGAAGGTCGAGATCGGCTCCTGGCCCGTCCTCGGCACCCTCGTCCGCCGCGGCGGCAGCATCTTCCTGGACCGCGAACGACTCCGCACGCTGCCCCACACCATGACCGAGCTCGCCGACGCTCTGCGCTCCGGCTCGCTCGTCAACGTCACCCCCGAAGGCACCACGTGGTGCGGCCTCGCCTCCGGCCGCTTCACCACGGCCACCTTCCAGGCCGCCATCGACGGTGGCGTGCCCGTCCGCCCCATCGCCCTGCGCTACCGCCTCGCCGACGGCCGCGAGACCAGCATGCCCGCGTTCATCGGACCGGAGTCCCTCATCGCCTCCCTGCGGCGAGTGGCCTCCCTGCGCGGCCTGGTCCTCGAAGCGCACGTCTGCCCGGAGATCGCCCCCGGTCGTGCGGAGGACCGTCGCTCGCTGGCCGCCCTCGCGGAGGCCTCGGTGCACTCGGCGCTGGGGACGGTCCGGATCCCGGCCCAGGGTCGCCGGCGGGTTTCCTCGGCTCCCGCCGCTGTCTTCGCTGGCAAGCCTTCGGCCCAGCCCGCGAAGGCGCACCCAGTTCACTGATCTCCTAGCTGAACTGCAGGTTCGCGGGTGTCGCCACTGAACGGCGACGCCCGCGAACCTGTTGTTGCCACCGAACGGCGACACCCGCGAACGTGTCGTTGCCACTGAACGGCGACGCCGCGAACTGCCGTCGCCACCGAATGGCAACGACTGCGAACTGCTGTCGCCACTCAGCGGCGACGTTCGCCAACAGCTGTCACCAGTCGACGGCGATGTCCGCGAATCGGCTGTCGCCGCTGACCGGCGATATCCGTGAACCGCCGTGGCCACTCATCGGCAATGCCACAAACTGCTCTGGGCCCGACGCCCCCGGGCGCAGCGCTTCGCCCTCGACAGACAAGACTCGGCACGACATTCCAAGTCGGCGTCCACACCCGTTGCCACTCAGAGGCAAAACTCTCTGACCAGCCAATCTTCCCACGGCCACGGCCCGACGATCGACAGCACCACACGATCGGGCCGACCTCGTCCCGCCCAAAATTCGACGGGGCCGGCCGAGAAAGGCCGAACCCCGTCGAACCGTCACGACACGGCGATCGTGATCTTCCCTCCCGGATGCCCCTCCTGGCTCTCCTGCTGCGCAGCCGCGGCCTCCTCCAACGGGTAGCTCCTCCCCTGCGCGATCTGCAGCCCGCGTTCCACGAACTCGAGGATCTCCGCCAGCACCTCGGGAGTCGCGTCGTCCGCGGTGCCGGCCGAGAACGGCAGCCCCAGCTCGAACGCCGCCCCGTCCGCGATGGTCACCACCCGCTCCTTCGACCCGAGCAACTCGACGGAATCCGGCAGCACGCCATGACCCGACGCGTCGAGCACCGCGTCCACCGGCCGGTCCGCCGCCGCGCGGACGCGCTCGGGCCAGCCGTCGCCGTAGAGGACGGGGATGGCGCCCAGTGACTTCACGTCGTCGAAGCTGCGTTGCCCCGCCGTGCCGATCACGGTGGCACCGAGCGCGACGGCCGCCTGCGTCGCGAAGCGCCCGACGGTGCCACTCGCACCGTGGATCAGCAGCAGGTCACCGGCCTTCACGGCCAGCAAACGCAACACCCGTAGCGCCGTTTCGCCGGCCACGGGCAACGCCACGGCGTCGTCCCACGACAGGCTCGCCGGCTTGTGCGCAACGGTCGTCGCCAGCGCGTACTCGGCGTATGAGCCGGTCACGGCCCAGCCGAAGACCTCGTCGCCGACAGCGAAGGCCGCGCCGTCGCCCACCGCGTCCACGACGCCGGCCAGCTCGGCGCCCGGGATCTGCGGGCCCTTCGGTGCCGCGGCCTCGGACATGGCGCCGCTGCGAATCTTCCAGTCGATGGGGTTCACACCCGCGCGCCGCACGGCGACACGGACCTGTCCGGGGCCGGGTTCGGGCAGCGGGACGTCGCTGAGCTGCAGGACGTCCGGGCCGCCGTACGCGGCGAAGGTGATGGCTCGCATGGTTCCTCGTACTCTCCTTCGATTCAGGACGGTCGTTCGTCCTGCTTCGAGTCAACTGTCCCGCGTCGCGATCCGAACCGCTCGGACGAGCAGCGTTCACTATCCGGAAGAGCAGGACCGGTCCCTTCGTATACGCCTACCGTGGACACATGGACGCCTCCTGGACGAACCCGGCCCACGTGCTCGACGTCGCCGTGCGCGTCATCTCCGCGCCGCGGCCCGAGATGCTGCCGCGCTTCTCGCAGGAGCTCGGCGCCGTGCTGCCGCACCGCGCGGCCGCGATGCAGACGGGCGACTGCCCGCGCAGCCCGTTCAAGGTCACCGGCGACACGTCCATCACCGGCGCCGTGACCAGCGCGGAACTGGACCACCTCGCCGAGCGGGCCATCCCGGGCGAGGCCGTGGTCCTGGACGGTGTGCTCGCCGGCACCGAACGTCGCCTGATCCTGCTCACCTCTCGCCCCGCCATCGGCAACGGCGCGGTGATCGCCCTGGTGCCTTCCGACGCCGAGCCGTCCGTCGAGGCGTTGGGACTCGCGGCCCGCCTCTGGCACCTGACCAGCACCGACGCCGGTCAACGCGCCGTCGACCCCGGTCCCGACGTTCTCGCCAGCAACCTCGGTGACGGTCTGGGCGCGCGCGCCCAGACCGTCACCGACCTGGGCCAGACGCACGCAGCCACGCTCGTCGCGCTCCTGGCCGTCCTGCGCTCGGGCCGGCTCGGCGACGCCGCCGCGCGCCAGACGGCGACCGACTTGGCCGCACGCGCGCTCCTCGAACTGCGAGCTGTGGCAGACCGTGACCAGGCGCTGTCCGCGGAGTCCGCTCGCGCCGCGTTCGGCGTGCTCGCCGACCAGCTTTCGCCGGTGGTCGGCCACGCCGACGTCGCCGTCGACCTCGTGGCCCCCACCGACGACCGCCAGCTGCGGCAGGACATCGCCCACACGGCGCGCACCGTCACGCGTGGCCTCGTCATCGCCGCCCTCGACCGCCCGGGCACGACCCGCATCCGCGCTTCCTGGCGCCTCGACGGCGCCGCCCTCCGCATCACCGTCCGCGACGACGCCCCCGACATCCCCGACGTCGTCCTCGACCCCGGCTTGACCGAACGCATCACGCCCCTCGGCGGCAGCTGGGAGGTCGACGCCGTCCCCGGCTGGGGCGCGACGATCACCGCCGCGCTCCCGCTGGACACCGTCGAAACGCCCGAGCTGCGCCCGCTCGACAGGCTCAACGCGCGGGAGGTCGAAGTCCTGTCGGGCATTTCGCAGGGGCTGCGCAACCGTCAGATCGCCGCGCAGCTGCAGCTCAGCGAGCACACAGTGAAGTTCCACGTGCGCAACCTCCTCGAGAAGCTCGAGGTCAGCTCCCGCGGCGAGGCCGCCGCGCTCGCTCGTGACCTGAGGCTCGATCCGGTCGCGGTGCACCGGACCGCGTGAAATCGACTTGACCTCCACACGGCTGGAGGTTGCAGTCTGGCGATCATGAGCCGGATCCTCGACGCCCAGCCCCAGCCCCGAAGAAGCGTGCTGTGGAGCCGCGAGCACCGGCTCACGACGATCGGCTTGTTGCTCGTGGTCACGTTGGTGGCCTTCGAAAGCATGGGCGTCGCCACGGCCATGCCCACGCTCGTCGCCGAGCTGCACGGCCTCGCGCTGTACTCGTGGCCGTTCACGACGTTCCTGATCGCCAGCGTCGGCGCGACCGTGCTGTCCGGCCGCATGGGCGACCGCCGCGGCCCGGCGCCCGCACTCCTGGCCGGGCCGGCGCTGTTCGCCGTGGGCCTGGTGGTGGCCGGCACCGCGAGGTCCATGCCGGTGCTCTTGGCCGGCCGCGCCCTCCAGGGTCTCGGGTCGGGATTCCTACTGGTCGCGGTGTCCCTTCTCATCGCGCTGACGTTCACCGACCGCGAACGCCCCGTCATCTACGCCGCGAACGCCGCCGCGTGGGTTCTGCCCGCGGTGGTCGGCCCTTCGGTCGCCGGCCTGATCACCGTCAGCATCGGGTGGCGCTGGGTGTTCCTCGGCCTGGTGCCGCTGGTCGCGATCGGTGTCGCGCTGCTGGTCGTCGTCGTCCGAGGCTTGCCCGACCACG
Organism: Amycolatopsis sp. NPDC051372; assembly: GCF_040682095.1. Taxonomy (NCBI): domain Bacteria; kingdom Bacillati; phylum Actinomycetota; class Actinomycetes; order Pseudonocardiales; family Pseudonocardiaceae; genus Amycolatopsis; species Amycolatopsis sp. NPDC051372. The sequence goes on along the minus strand of NZ_JBFBAF010000031.1, from coordinate 52,379 downwards.
TCCCGGCCGCGGAGGCCCGCCGCGCCGGCGTCGTCCCGGCGGTCGTCGCCGCGCTCGGGGTCGCCGCCTTGACGTGGGCGGGTCAGCACCCGTCGCCTCTCGCCCTCGGCTATGGCGCCATCGGCCTCGTGGCTCTCGGTTTGGCACTTCGCAAGCTGCTCCCCACGGGCACTCTGACGTTCCGCCCCGGCCTGCCCACCGTCGTCGCCTCCCGCGCCCTGCTTTCCGGCGCCTACGCCGGAATGGAGGCCTACCTGCCCCTCATGATGAGCGCCGTCCACGGCTACGGCCCCGCCCTGGCCGGCCTGCCGTTGACGATCACCGCCCTCGGCTGGTCGGCCGCCTCCGGACTGCAGGGAAGGTTCCTCGACTGGTCCCGCGAGGCGACGCTCCGCATCGGCTTCGCCCTGGTCGCCGTGGCTTTGGTGGGCTTCGGTTTCGTCGCGCAGCCCTGGTGCCCCGCATGGCTGGCCTTCGTGATCTGCGCCGTCGGCGGCGCGGGCATGGGCGTCGCCATGCCCGCGATCTCCGTCCTCCTGCTCCGCTACTCCCCGGAGGGCGAACGCGGCTTCAACACCTCCGCCATGCAGTTGGCGGACTGGGTCGGCTCGGCTCTGCTCATCGGCCTCGGCGGCGTCCTGCTGGCCGTCGTAGCCTCGGCCGTCCACCCGTCTCCGGCGATGGCGATCCTGGTCGCGGCCCTCGTTCTGCTCGCTTTGCTGGGGGTTCGTGTGACCAGTCGATGGCCGCAGAAGGTGTGACAGGCCACTTTCGCGCCCAGGGTGGACTTCGTCACGGGCTGAAGCGGACTACCCTGATGTGGCGATGACCTATCTCGACCATGCGGCGACCACCCCGATGCTGCCCGAAGCCGTAGCGGCGATGACTGAGGCTTTGTCCACCGTGGGCAACGCCTCCGCGCTGCACTCTTCGGGACGCCGTGCACGCCGCGTCGTGGAGGAATCCCGCGAGATCATCGCCGAAGCCCTGGGCGCCCGGCCTTCCGAGGTGATCTTCACCGGCGGCGGCACGGAGAGTGACAACCTCGCTGTCAAGGGCATCTACTGGGCTCGCCAGAGCGCTGACCCCGGTCGCCGCCGCATCCTGTGCAGCGTCGTGGAGCACCACGCCGTCCTCGACACCGTCGAATGGCTCGAGTCCCAGTGCGGCGCCGAAATAACCTGGCTTGAGGTCGACGACCAGGGCCGCGTCTCGCCGGCCACCTTGCGCGCCGCTATCGAGTCGTCGCCGGAGACCGTCGCGCTCGCAACGGTGATGTGGGCCAACAACGAGGTCGGCAGCATCAACCCGATCGCCGAGCTCGCCGCCATTTGCGCCGAGCACGACATCCCGCTGCACACCGACGCCGTTCAGGCCGTCGGCGCCGTCCCGGTCGACTTCGCCGCCAGCGGCGCCTCCGCCCTCACCTTGACGGGCCACAAGCTCGGTGGCCCATACGGCGTAGGCGCTCTCCTCCTCGGCCGCGACACCGAGTGCACCCCGGTTCTCCACGGTGGCGGCCAGGAACGCAGTGTTCGCTCCGGGACCCTCGATGTCCCGGCCATCGTCAGCTTCGCCACCGCGGTTCGCGTGGCAGCGGAGAGCCGCGCCGAATACGCGGCGCGCGTCGAGAAGCTCCGTGACGAACTCATCGCGGCCGTCCAGCGCGAGATCCCCGACGCGATCCTCAACGGCGGACGCGGCGAGCGCCTGCCGGGCCACGCCCACTTCACCTTCCCCGGCTGTGCCGGCGACAGCCTGCTGATGCTGCTGGACGCCAAGGGAATCGAATGCTCCACCGGCTCGGCCTGCACCGCGGGTGTCGCCCAGCCGAGCCACGTGTTGCTGGCGATGGGCGCTGACGCCGCGGCCGCCCGCGGCTCGCTGCGCTTTTCGCTGGGCCACACGTCGACACTGGATGACGTGACCGCGCTCGCGCGGGAGATCGGCGGGGTCGTCGCCCGGGCGCGGCAGGCGGGACTCGTCGGCATGCGCAAGCAGACCCAGAAGCAAGAGGTGTAAGCGATGCGGGTACTGGCTGCAATGAGCGGAGGAGTCGACTCGGCCGTCGCCGCGGCGCGGGCGGTTGACGCCGGTCACGATGTCGTCGGCGTGCACCTGGCGCTGTCCGCGAAACCAGGCACGCTGCGGACGGGTTCGCGCGGCTGCTGCACCATCGAGGACTCGCACGACGCCCGCCGCGCAGCCGACATCCTCGGGATTCCCTTCTACATCTGGGATTTCGCCGAGCGCTTCACCGAAGAGGTCGTCGAGACGTTCGTCGGCGAGTACGCGGCCGGCCGAACTCCCAACCCGTGCGTGACTTGCAACGAGAAGATCAAGTTCGAGGCGTTGCTGGACAAGGCAATGGCGCTCGGCTTCGATGCCGTGGCCACCGGCCACTATGCGCGCCTCGCGACGGTTGATGGCGAGCTCGAGCTTCGCCGGAGCGCCGACGAGGGCAAGGACCAGTCATACGTGCTGGCTTCCCTTACGCCCGAACAGCTCAGTCACGCGATGTTCCCGCTGGGCGACTCGTGGAAGTCGGACGTCCGCGCCGAGGCGGAGCAGCGTGGCCTTTCAGTGGCTCACAAGCCGGACAGCCACGACATCTGCTTCATCCCCGACGGTGACACCAAGCAGTTCCTCGAGAACCGGCTGGGGCAGCGACCGGGGCAGCTGGTCGATGCGGAGACGGGAGCCGTTCTCGGACAGCACACGGGCGTGCACGGGTTCACCGTCGGCCAGCGCAAGGGCCTCGGCATCGACGCGCCGGCCACTGACGGGCGACCCCGGTACGTGCTTTCGCTCGAGCCTATTTCGGGCACGGTGAAGGTCGGGTCGTCGACCGGCCTTGGCGTTGACGTGATCGAGGCCGACCGGGCGATCTGGCCGAGTGGTCGCGCGCTCGACGGTCCGACCGAATGCGTCGTGCAGGTTCGTGCGCACGGTGGCATCGCCGAAGCCGTGGCCGAGGCCGACGGCGAACGCGTCAGCGTCCAGCTACGCGAGTCGCTTCGGGGAGTTGCTCCGGGGCAGGTCGTGGTCTTGTACCGGCCGGACGCCGGTGCCGGCGATCTCGTCCTCGGCAGCGCGAAGATTTCCAGTACGCGCTGACCTCGTCGCTTAGGCTCCCTTGCGCGTCTCCACAGGGTGCTCGACTTGGCGGTCCGGTTCATGCAGCGGCGGCGGGACGCTCTCGACCTTTTGGCCGGTCGGCGTCGTGATGACGAGCTTTCCGTCGTCGAGGACCTGATATTTCCAATCGGCGCGATTCTTGAGGCGCCTGTGGCGGATGCAGTAGCTCAGCGTTCCGTCAGCGTCGGTTGCCGACCCGGCCTTCGTCGGTGTCGGTTCGGTCAGGCAGTTGTGCGCGGGGCGCGGGCAACCGGGCTGACGGCACTCGCGGTCCCGGACCCGCACGAACTCCTCGACGTCGAGGCTCGGCCGGTAACGGAACTTGCCGACTTCGATCACCTGCCCGGTGAGCGGGTCGGTGATGATCCGCCGCAGGGTCGTGTCGGGACCGGTCGCGATATGCCGGGCGACCTCGGCCGGAACGTGGCCGTGCCCGGCGAGCTCAGCTGGGTCGTCGTTAAGCCCCAGGTAGGTCTGGAGGTCGACGTACAGGTAGACCTCGGCCTGTTCGGCGACGCCACCCTTGTCTGTCAGCAGGAGGTCGAGCGCGACGTCCGCGCGCAGCTGGTCGAGCGTCCGCTTCTCGTCGCTTGTCTTGAGAGCCCGGGCGATTTTGTCGATACGGAGATAAGCGGCAGTAGCCTTCTCCGTGGGTGCGTTGTCGATGGAGAGCTGCGAGATGCCCTCGCACTGGTGGTGCAGGACGGTCCGGCGTTCAGCGCGCCGTTGCGTGACGCGGTTCGCCGCTCCTTCGGGGTCGGTCTTCATCGCGGCGTATGCGGTGGCTTTGCGGATCTGCGTGGGGTTCTTGTCGGACAGGCGGTCTTCGAGCAGGGTGTCGACGATCCGGGCGTGGTGATCGGACAGCCACACGGTGCCCTCGGTGACCTTCATGGCGCGATACAGGTCGACGAACCCGCTGTCCATCAGACGAAAGGTCCGAGGGAGTCGGTTCGTCAGGGCCTCGGCCGCGGAAACCATGGCGCCGGCCCGGTTGTCTGTGAGGTGCAAAGTCAACGCCACTTCAGAGGCCAGTTCTCGGGCGTCCGATCTTCGTGTGCGCAGTCCGGCGAGACAGTGGAGTTGAAGCGCTTGAAGTCGGGCGATCTGGTGACCCGCGTCCTTGGCCACCTGCATGAGCTGCCCTGTCTGCAAGCGCTCGAAAATCTCGAGATTTGCTTGCATGGCACGGAGAAGGAAGTCGAGGTCGGCGGTTTCGGGGGTGTTGTTGGAATCGCCGGCGGCTGCGTTCGCCGACTTCGATTTGGTCATGGCGGCGACGATACGCATCGGCTGGTGCGTGGTCATCAAAACGGCACGAACGGGCCGTTCGCGCACTTTTCTTGGCGTCACAGGGAATTCGTGGCAACGTGCAGTCGTCGGGTGCTGCGGCGGCCAGGGCAACCTGTGCTGAATGGACAGCAGGAGGAAGGGGTCAGAGGTGCAGCTTGAAACCGGTGTGGCTGGCCGCGAAACCGAGTCGTTCGTAGAACCGATGCGCTGCGGTCCGGGAGGTGTCGGAGGTGAGTTGCACCAAGGCGCATCCGCGCCGGCGGGCCTCGTCGATCGCCCATTGGATGAGGTCTGCACCGAGCCCGGCGCCTCGATGGTCGCTCCGAACCCGCACCGCTTCTATCTGCCCGCGCAGGGCGCCCTGACGCGCGAGGCCGGGGATGATCGTCAGTTGCAGCGTCGCCACGGGTTCGTCGTTCGACGTTGCCACGACCAGAAGCTGATGCGGGTCGGCGTCGATGGCTTCGAACGCGCGAAGGTAGGGCTCGAGGTCGTCGGCTGAGTCCCTGGTCGCGCCGAGTTGGTCGTCGACGAGCATGCGCACGATGGCCTCGACGTCATCGCGGCGGGCTTTTCTCACAGTGATACCGGGCATGGTGATCAGTATTCCAGCGTGGCCGTTGTGGTTTGAGCTGTCGCCGCTGGTTGCCGATCAGTTCGTCCGGTAGTGGCGAACTCCGTCGATCTGCTGGACCGTCAGCTTGTTCTGCGACACCAGGAGGTCGAGGTGGGCACCCGTTTCGAGGACGGCGAGCATCTGGTTGAACGCGTCCATTTCGGGCAGTTTGCGGCCACGGCGGGTCCAGCCCAGCCTGCTGGCGGTCTCGAACGCGGTGCTGGCTCCGGCGTCGACCTGGGCGGCCATCTTCTCGAGGCGCTGTCGGTGGTGTTCGAGCAGCTCGTCGATGCGTTTGTGCACGCTGTCCGCTACCGGGCCGTGCGCCGGCAGCATGCGCTGATCGGGCAGGGCGCGGACCAGGCGTAGTGAGTCGAGGTAGTCGTTGAGCGGCAACGCGGCCGGCACCGGCTGGAAGCCGATCGACGGCGTGATGTGGGGGAGGACGTGGTCGCCTGAGAACAACAGGCCTGCGGCATCGTCGAGGAAGACGACGTGGCCGGTGGTGTGGCCAGGGGTGTGTACCACTTCGAGCTCGCGGTTCGGCAGGACCCGGCGGCGGCCAGGAGTGAGCCACTCGTCCGGGTCCTCCCACAGGTCGAGGTCGGTGCGGCGGGGGACGTCGGCGAACATTCGCCCCAGAGCGGCGATGACTTCGTCGGCGCCGGAGTGGCGGAGGAGCTCGATCTGGGCGTGCATCGGGAGCTGGTCCGGGTCGGCGGTGACCTTCAGTGAAGGTTCCTCCAACTGGCCCAAGGAGATCTTGTTGCCGAATTCGCGCCGAAGGGCGACGGCTTGGGTGTAGTGGTCGCGGTGCACGTGAGTGACGAGGAACTCACGCACATCACCGAGTTCGGCGCCGATGCCCTTCAGCGCCTCGGCCAGGAGCTGGCGCGCTTCGGTGAGGGCCCAGCCGGAGTCGACGAGGGCGAGGGTCGTGCCGTCGGTGACGGCGTAGACGTTCACCGCGCGGAGGGCGTCGTTCGGCAACGGCAACGGGATCCGGTAGACGCCGGCGGCCACTTCGTAGACCCCGGGTTCTGTCCAGTTCCGGTTGCTGTCTTCGGGCAACGGCTCCACGGCGACCTCCGTCCAGGCAGGACTCCGACGTCCCGGCCTTTCGCCTCACATTGGGCCGTCACCGGCGTGGTGTCCACCTGGGCGGCCTGAGACAACGGTCACGTGCTCAGGAGGTCTGGCGGGTGAGGGCGGTGTCGATCGTGAGCGTCGTGGCGACGACCATGCTGGCCAGGGGTTCGGGCAGTTGGTGCGGGATTTCGACGAGGTAGGTGTCGCCGGCGACCGGCGAGGGCCCGGATGGCGGGCGGCTGACGCGGGCGACGTCGGTGTCGGCGTGGTTCTTGATGGTTACGTCCCACGCTTGCCGGCCGGAAGCGGCGACGCGGCCCACTGTGCGGCCGTCGACGACGAAGGTGAAGCGGGTCTCGCCCGGGGTGCGGGTGGGGACGATTTCGCCGATCGGGGTTTCGTCGGCGCGGGTGACGACGAAGCGCGTGCGCAGGTCCTTGGCCGGTCTCGCCACTTTCAGCACGGTGCTGTGGTTGGCGTCGCGGACTTCGAACTTGTGGTTGACGTACTGGTCGTACTTCGGCAACAGGCGCGCGGCCTTGTGCAGGAAGCCTTGGCTGACGTCGGCCACGCCGCCGACGCGAGTGCCGTCGCGGTCGAAGACGCTGAACTCCTCGGTGGTCTCGACGACCTCGGCGCGGCGGCTGACGATGAGGACAGCTTCGGTGAACAGGGTCCCGCCGAAGGAGCGGCCCGGGTAGCGGCGTTCAGGGATGCGCGGCTCGTCGTCCCACCGGCGCGGCCGGGTGGGACTCACCTCGTCGGGATGCCGGCCCGGCGGTGGTGGCGAGGAGCTCGTCATGGCCATCCAGAGTATCGCTGTCTCCGCGAATTCGGTGCTGGCAAAGGGATATGCGGCGAATGTCCGGCTCACTCGGGTGACCCCGGCGAGGGCGGTGGGAGGCATGCGGGTGGGTTCAGCGAGAATTCGCCCGTGACTGAACTAGCTTGGCCCGACGGCGCGGCCACCGCGATCGGCTCGATGCCCGGGGCGGACCCGGCCGAGGCGGCCGCCGTCGTTTTCGGCGAGCTGCCCGACTTCCCGCACCTGCCCGAGTTGCCGGGGCGTGGGGTGGGGGCCGACATCCTCGGTCGAACCGCGGCGCTGCTCGTGGACCTGGCCGTCGAGGTGGTGCCGAGCGGGTACCGCGTCGCGGGGAGGCCCGGGCACGATCACCGGCGGGGGCGCGACCTCCTGCAATGGGACCTCGACGCCGTGCAGGAAGCGCGTGAAAAAGCCGGCGTCGTGCCGCCGGTGTTCAAGACACAGGTGGCCGGGCCGTGGACGCTCGGTGCCGGCATCGAGCTGCCGCGCGGGCATCGGGTGCTCACCGACCGCGGTGCGTTGCGGGACTTCACCTCCTCGCTGCTGGACGGGCTCGCCCAGCACGTCGCCGAGCTGAAGGCGCGCATCGGGGCGCCGATCGTCGTGCAGATCGACGAGCCGTCGTTGCCGGCGGTGCTTGCCGGGAGCCTGTCGACGCCGTCGGGCTACGGCAACGTGGCAGCAGTCCCCGAGCCGGAAGCGCGGGAGCTCCTGTCGACCATGATCGAGGGCGTGCGGGCGATCACGGACCAGCCCGTCGTCGTGCACTGTTGCGCGCCGAAGCCGCCGCTCGCGCTGCTCAGGGCCGCCGGCGCGGACGCCATCGCGTTCGACGTCACGCTGCTCGGCAAGGCGTCGGCGGAGATGCTGGACGCGATCGGCGAAACGTGGGACAGCGGCACGTCGCTGTTCCTCGGCCTCGTCCCGGCGACGGACCCCGGTACGCGCCCGACGCTGAAGGACGTCGCCGACCCCGCGTTCAGGCTCGTGGACCGCCTCGGCTTCAACCGGTCGATCTTGGCCGAACGCGCCGTCCCGACGCCGACCTGCGGCATGGCCGGCGCGACGAACGAGTGGATGCGCCGCGCGCTCGCCCTCACCCGCGAACTCGGCAAGGCCTTCGTGGAGCCGCCCGAAGCGTGGTGAGCGCGCGGTAGCGTGTCGGGCAACGATCGACAACGGGGGATGTTCCATGGGCCTGTTCCGCCGCCGCGCTGCCCGCGCCGACACCGACGCCAAAGCCGCGCCGCCCGACCCGCGCACGCCGTGGCCGGCCCAGCTCGTGCCGTCCGACGTCGAGGCGGCCGCGGCGAAGTTCTGGGAAGGCTGGTTCGAGCTCCTCCCCGTGGTCAACGCGGCCTTGGGCGACCGCGAACCGCACCGCGTCGAGCACGACCTCTGCTTGCTGGTCGAGGCCCTGCACCCGCGGCTGCACTTCTCGCTCGAACGCGGCCGTCAGGCCATCTACGCTCTCGTGGTCACCGGCCAGGAGGACCCGGAGCTGCGGCCGTTCACCGACGCCTGGAAGGCCGCCGCCCCGCCGAACGACGCCATCTGGGAGCACGACGACTCCGTGCCGCCGGTCCCTGACCCGACCGAGGTCACGGTGAACCTCGGCGACCACCGCATCTCGCTGGCCGACGTGCGTGTCGTCGCGCAGGTGGACGAGGACGTGGTCGATGTGGCCGTCTACCACCCCGCGCTGGCCGACCTCGAGCCGGCTGCGCGCACCACCATGACCTTCCTCCCTCTGGACGCCACCCTCGGTGAGCGCGTCGCCGCCGAACGGCTACGCCGCGTCGAGACAGCGGAGACAGAACCGGCGGGCACGATCAGCCTCCTGGAGCTCCGTGACCTGGTCCGGGGTCTGAACGGGCGAGAGGACGAAACTGTCGGCACCTCCGGCTAGGGTTACCACCCGTGAGCAGCGACCTTCCCCACGACCAGGTGGCCGCCCCCGCCGAACCGGCAGTGGCGGCCCAGGACGTCACCGACGTGCCCGCCGACGTGCGCGAACGCCACGGCGCCCTCGCCGAGGACGTCCGCGGGCATCAGTTCCGCTACTACGTGCTGGACTCGCCCATCGTCTCCGACGGGCAGTTCGACGCGCTCCTCGGCGAGCTGCAGGCGCTCGAGGACGAGTACCCGGCGCTGGTCACGCCGGATTCGCCGACGCAGAACGTCGGCGGCACGTTCTCCACCGGGTTCACCGCGTACGACCACCTCGAACGCATGCTGAGCCTGGACAACGTCTTCGACACCGACGAGTTCCTCACCTGGGTGGAGCGCGTCGAGAAGGAAATCGGCTCCACGGAGTACCTGGCCGAGCTGAAGATCGACGGCCTGGCCATCAACCTCCTCTACGAGGACGGCAAGCTCACGCGCGGCCTGACCCGCGGCGACGGCCGCACGGGCGAAGACGTCACGCTCAACATCCGCACGCTGGAGCAGGTCCCCGACGAGCTGACCGGCACCGACGAGTTCCCCGTGCCGAAGCTCATCGAGGTGCGCGGCGAGGTCTTCTTCCGCGTCGAGGACTTTCTGGAGCTCAACGCGAAGATGGTCGAAGCGGGCAAGCCGCCGTACGCGAACCCGCGCAACACAGCCGCGGGGTCGTTGCGGCAGAAGGACCCGCGCATCACCAAGGAACGCCGGCTGCGGCTGATCTGCCACGGCCTGGGCAAGCGCGAGGGCTTCGAGCCGGTCACACAGTCGCACGCGTACGACGCGCTCGTGGCGTGGGGACTGCCGGTTTCGCCGCACACTCGCGTGCTGCACACGGCGAAGGAGCTCACCGACCACATCGCGTATTGGGGCGAGCACCGGCACGACGCCGAGCACGAGATCGACGGCGTCGTGATCAAGGTCGACCAGGTCGCGCTGCAACGCCGGCTGGGCACCACTTCGCGTGCGCCGCGCTGGGCGATCGCCTACAAGTACGCGCCGGAAGAGGCGATCACGACGTTGCTCGACATCCAGGTGGGCGTCGGGCGCACGGGGCGCGTCACGCCGTTCGCCGTCACGGAGCCGGTGAAGGTCGCAGGTTCGACGGTGGCGCGCGCGACGCTGCACAACGCGGAAGAGGTCAAGCGCAAGGGCGTGCTGATCGGCGACCGCATCGTGATCCGCAAGGCGGGCGACGTCATCCCCGAGGTGATGGGACCGGTCGTCGACGCGCGCACGGGCGACGAGCGCGAGTTCGTCATGCCCACGCACTGCCCGGAATGCGGCACGGAACTCGCCTACCAGAAGGAAGGCGACAAGGACATCCGCTGCCCGAACACCCGTTTCTGCCCCGCGCAGCTGCGGGAACGGCTGTTCCACCTGGCCGGTCGCGGCGCATTCGACATCGAGGTGCTCGGGTACGAGGCGGCTGTCGCGCTGCTCGACGCGCGTGTGGTCGCCGACGAGGGCGACGTGTTCGACCTCAGCGAGGACGCGCTGTCCGAGGTGGAGTTGTTTCGCACCAAGGCAGGGGACCTCTCAGCCAACGCGCGCAAGCTCCTGGCGAACCTCGACGTGGCGAAGGACCGTCCCCTGTGGAAGGTGATCGTCGCGCTGTCGATCCGCCACGTCGGACCCACGGCGGCGCAGGCGCTGGCGCGCGAGTTCGGCTCGATCGAGCGCGTCGAGGAGGCGAGCGAGGAGGAGCTCGCCGACGTCGACGGCGTCGGGCCGACCATCGCACACGCCGTGCAGGAGTGGTTCGAGGTCGACTGGCACCGGGAGATCGTCGAAAAATGGCGACGCGCCGGCGTGCGGATGGAAGAGGAACGCGACGACTCGATCCCGCGTCACCTCGAGGGGCTGTCGATCGTGGTCACGGGCTCGCTCGAGGGGTTCTCCCGCGACGAGGCCAAGGAGGCCATCATGGCCCGCGGCGGGAAGGCGGCTGGGTCGGTGTCGAAGAAGACGGCGTTCGTCGTGGCGGGCGAGGCGCCGGGGTCGAAGTACGAGAAGGCCGTGCAGCTCAAGGTGCCGGTGCTGGACGAGGGCGGCTTCCGCGTGCTGCTGGAGCGGGGTCCGGACGCGGCCGCCGAGGTGGCGCTGGATACCGGCACCGCTGTGCCGGACGAGGAGCCCTCCGATGGGTGACGTCGAGATCAGGGTGCCGCGGGCCGAGGAGCTCGCGGCGGTGGGGGAGCTGACGGTCGAGGCGTACCGCCTGGACGGCCTGCTCTCCGACGAGGTCGGGTACGAGAACGAGCTGCGCGACGTCGCGCACCGGGCGGAGCACGCCGAGCTGCTGGTGGCTGTCGATGGCGACGCGGTTCTCGGGACGGTCGCGGTGGTGCGACCGGGCACGTCGTACGCGGAGATCTCGCGTGAGGGTGAGCTGGAGTTCCGGATGCTGGCCGTCGCCGGTTCCGCGCGTGGGCGTGGGATCGGCGAGGCGCTCACGCGGGCGGTGCTGGAACGGGCGCGGGAGCTGGGGTTGGGGAAGGTCGTGTTGAGCAGTCTCGATCGGATGCGGACGGCTCATCGGCTGTACGAGCGCATAGGGTTTCGGCGGTTGCCGGAGCGGGATTGGAAGCCGTTTCCGAACATCAGCTTGATCGCGTATGAGTACGATTTGTAGACTGTTTCGGCTGGTCAGGGTCTTTTGCCGCTGAGGGGCGACGGTTTGGGCCAGGCGCGAATCGGGTGCCCGGACGGACGTGGGCAGGGTTTGATTGCCGGCCTGATTGTGGCGGCGGATCTCATTGGCCCGCGGGGTGCTGCGGTGCTCGGCAGCGGACCCGCGTCGGCGACGGCTGGGCGAGCGGCCGGAGCGCCGGGAGGCCGTAGCCCGCCAGCTTAGATTGTCGTCGCACATCGGCAACGCCACGGATCGGTGTCGCCGATCCGTGGCGGCGACGGCTGGGCGGGCGAGCGGCCCGAGCGCCATGAGGCCGTGGTTTGCCGGCTTGGAGTGTTGCCGCCCGTCGGCAACACCACGGATCGGTGTCGCCGACGGGCGGGCGTGCTCGCGCGTGGATTGGTCGGCGCTTCTCGGCTGAGGTGTCATTGCCCGTCAGCGAAGACCCCGTCGAACGGTCCGAAGAGTCGCCCTGAGGGGACCGTGGCTCGCCGACGCAAGGCATCGCCGTTCTGTGGCGAATCCCAGCTCAGCGCCCGAGACGGGACCCGTCAGCCGTCCAGGACGACGGCGACGATGCCGGCGAAGTGCGCCAGGCGAGCGACCTCCGCGGCGCGGAAGTTGGGGCCTCCGGGCCGGGCCACGAGAAGAGCCTTGCCCGGCTTGCCCAGTGGCGTCGCCGCGAGCTCCGTGCCCAACTCCTTCCACGTCTCCGGGATCCAGTCCTCTTCGCCGTCGAGAACGGTAGCGCGCTCCAGCGGCAGCCAGGGCAGGTCCGTGAACGGGTTCTCCGGCGCCGCGCTCGACGAAGCCAGCCGCCGCGTGCCCGATTCCCGGTGTTCCACGACGACGGCCCAACCGGCGCGGATGATTTTCGGCACACCTTCGGCAAGCAGGTCGAGCCCGGTCTTCGGCTGGGCCGCGATCTCCTCGACCAGCTCCAGCTCGCGGTGGGTGTCCAGAATCCCGGCGTACGGCCGGACGGCGTCGACCTCGACGCCTTCGATGCTCTCGGCCGCGGTGATGAGGGCGTCCGGCAGCCGGCCGGACGGGAGCTCAACCACGAGGTCGTCGATGGCGACCCCGCCGCCGCGCTCCACGACGTCGACGCTGAGGATGTCGGCGCCGACGGTGCCGAGCGCCGTCGCGACAGCGCCGAGGGTGCCGGGGGAGTCCGGAAGCTGGACCCGCAGCAGGAACGACACCACACGCCCCTCTCGCCTCAGGCGTTCCGCCTTGTCGCGGAACGCGGTAACCGGGCGCCGATTGTGACAGACCGGGTAGTGCTTGGGGACCGCTGTCCGGCGAACGGGACACCCCGGGTCGCAGCAGGTCCGGCCATAACCCGGTCGAGCCGTCCGGCGCCGCCACCATAGACTTGCAGCTTCCGACCGCACCCGCACAGCACACCCCGGGAGTCACCCGCGTGCCCAACATTTCCCGAGACGAGGTCGCGCACCTCGCCAAGCTGGCCAGGCTGGCCGTCACCGATGACGAGCTGGACGTCTTCGCGGGCCAGCTCGACCAGATCCTGGACTCGGTGGCGAAGGTGAGTCAGGTCGCCGCGGCAGACGTCCCGCCGACCTCGCACTCCGTGCCGCTGACGAACGTCTTCCGCGAGGACGAGATCCGCCCCTGCCTGACGCAGCAGCAGGCACTGGCCGGCGCGCCGGCCGCCGAGGAGGGCCGGTTCCGGGTGCCGCGGATTCTGGGAGAAGAACAGTGAGCGAACTCGTCAAGCTGACCGCCGCCGAGCTGGCGGCGAAGATCCATGCGCGAGAGGTCTCCGCGGTCGAGGTCACCCAGGCGCACCTGGACCGGATCGCCGAGGTCGACGCCCACGTCCACGCGTTCCTGCACGTCGACACGGAAGGCGCGCTCGGCGCGGCCAAGTCTGTCGACGAGAAGCTGGCCGCGGGGGAGCAGCCCGCGTCGTCGCTGGCGGGCGTGCCGCTGGCGCTGAAGGACGTGCTGACCACCGAGGGCATCCCCACCACGTGCGGTTCGCGCACGCTTGAGGGGTGGATCCCTCCGTACGACGCGACGGTTACGCGCAGGCTGCGCGAAGCCGGCGTCGTCATCCTCGGCAAGACGAACATGGACGAGTTCGCCATGGGTTCGTCCACGGAGAACTCCGCCTTCGGCCCCACGCACAACCCCTGGGACCACGCCCGCATCCCGGGCGGTTCGGGCGGTGGCTCGTCGGCGTCGATCGCGGCATTCGAGGCCGCGCTGGCCATCGGCACGGACACGGGCGGCTCGATCCGCCAGCCGGGCGCCGTCACGGGCACGGTCGGCGTGAAGCCGACGTATGGCGGGGTTTCGCGCTACGGCCTCGTCGCCTTCTCGTCGTCGCTCGACCAGGCCGGCCCGTGCGCGCGCACGGTGCTCGACGCCGCGTTGCTGCACGAGCTCATCGCCGGCTACGACCCGATGGACTCGACGTCGATCGACGCACCGGTCCCGCCGGTCGTCGCCGCGGCGCGCGAAGGGGCCACTGGCGACCTCAAGGGCGTGCGCGTCGGCGTGGTGAAGGAGTTCGCCGGCGACGGGTACCAGGCCGGCGTGCTGCGGTCGTTCCACGCCGCCGTCGAGCAGCTGCGCGCGCTGGGCGCCGAAGTGGTCGAGGTCTCGTGCCCGCACTTCGTCTACGCGCTGCCCGCGTACTACCTGATCGCGCCGAGCGAGGCGTCGTCGAACCTCGCGCGGTTCGACGCGATGCGCTACGGCCTGCGCGTGGCCGACGACGGCACGCACAGCGCCGAAGAAGTCATGTCGCTGACGCGCGAAAAGGGCTTCGGCGCCGAGGTGAAGCGCCGCATCATGCTGGGCACGTACGCGCTTTCGTCGGGCTACTACGACGCCTACTACGGCTCGGCCCAGAAGGTGCGCACGCTCATCACGCAGGACTTCACCTCCGCGTTCGAGCAGGTGGACGTGCTCGTGTCGCCGACCACGCCGACCACGGCGTTCAAGATCGGCGAACGCGTGGACGACCCGATGGCGATGTACCTCGCCGACCTCTGCACCATCCCGTCGAACCTCGCGGGCAACGCCGCCATGAGCGTCCCGAGTGGACTGTCCGACGAGGACGGCCTGCCGGTCGGCCTGCAGATCATGGCCCCGGCGCTCGCCGACGACCGGCTCTACCGCGTCGGCGCCGCCTACGAGGCCGCACGCGACGCCGCCGCCGGCGGGTCGCTCGTGCACCAGGTCCCGGAGCTGGGAGGAACGAAGTGACTGCCGTGGCCGAGTTGATGGACTACGCCGAGGTCATCGAGCGCTTCGACCCGGTGCTCGGGCTCGAGGTCCACGTCGAGCTCAACACGAAGACGAAGATGTTCTGCGGCTGCGCCAACGAGTTCGGCGGCGAGCCGAACACGAAGACGTGCCCCACGTGCCTGGGCCTGCCCGGCGCGCTGCCCGTGGTGAACGGCAAGGCCGTGGAGGGCGCGATCCGCATCGGGCTGGCGCTCAACTGCGAGATCGCCGAGTGGTGCCGCTTCGCGCGGAAGAACTACTTCTACCCGGACCAGCCGAAGAACTTCCAGACCTCGCAGTACGACGAGCCGATCGCCTTCAACGGCTACCTCGACGTCACGCTCGACGACGGCGAGGTCGTGCGCGTGGAGATCGAGCGCGCGCACATGGAGGAGGACACCGGCAAGTCGCTGCACATGGGCGGCGCGACCGGCCGGATCCACGGCGCGGACTATTCGCTGCTGGACTACAACCGCGCGGGCGTGCCGCTGATCGAGATCGTCACGAAGCCGATCGAGGGCACCGGCGAGAGGGCGCCGGAGGTGGCGCGCGCGTACGTCTCGGCGCTGCGTGACCTGCTGCGGGCGCTCGACGTGTCCGACGTCCGCATGGACCAGGGGTCCCTTCGCTGCGACGCGAACGTGTCGCTGATGGACAAGGACGCCACCGAGTTCGGCACACGCACAGAGACGAAGAACGTCAACTCGCTGCGCAGCGTCGAGCGCGCCGTGCGGTACGAGATGACGCGCCAGGCGGCGATTCTCGCGGGCGGCGGCTCGATCAAGCAGGAGACGCGGCACTTCCAGGAGGCCGACGGCACCACGTCCGGCGGGCGCACCAAGGAGACCGCGGAGGACTACCGGTACTTCCCGGAGCCCGACCTGGTCCCGATCGCGCCCGCGCGCGACTGGGTCGAGGAGCTGCGCAAGACGCTGCCGGAGATGCCGGCCGAGCGGCGAAAGCGGATCCAGACCGAGTGGAACCTGTCGGACGAAGCGTTGCGCGACCTGCTGAACGTCGGCGCCGTCGACCTCGTTGCGGCCACGGTCGAGGCCGGCGCGAAGCCGGACGAAGCCCGCGGCTGGTGGGTCAACACGCTGGCGCAGGAGGCGAACACGCGCGAGGTCGAGCTCGCCGAGCTGGCGATCACGCCGGTGCAGGTGGCCGAGGTGATCGCGCTCGTGTCCTCGGGTGAGCTGACGAACAAGCTCGCCAAGGAGGTCGTGCAGGGCGTGCTCGCCGGCGAGGGTTCGCCGCGCGAGGTGGTGGACAAGCGCGGGCTGAAGGTCGTTTCCGACGACTCCGCGCTGATCGCCGCCGTGGACGAGGCGCTGGCCTCACAACCGGACGTCGCGGAGAAGATCCGCGGCGGCAAGGTCGCCGCGGTGGGCGCGATTGTCGGCGCGGTCATGAAGGCCACCAAGGGCCAGGCCGACGCCAAGCGCGTGCGCGAGCTCATCATCGAGCGCGTCGGTTCCTGAGTGGCGTTCTCCGTCAAACGCGTTACGTGGCGTGAGTGGCTCGGTCTGGGGGCCGGGCTGCTCGCGCTCGTGGCGGTGTTTCTTCCCTGGACGGTCCTCACCGCCGACACGGCGACGGCCGACGTTCGTGATGCCTTCAACTCCCTGCCCCACGATGACGTCGTGCGCTCGGCCTGGCACTCGGACTTCTTCTCGTGGTTCCCGCCGCTGGTGCTGGTGCTGGTCGGCCTCGTGGTGGTGTTCTTCGGACAGGTCAGGAAGGTCCGGGTCAGCGGCCTGCCGCACCTGTGGCTCGTCGCGGGCCTCGCCGCGCTGCTGCTCATGGTCATCGGCTGGACGACGCTGGACTGGGTCTTCGACAGCGACCAGCGGGCGTTCCTGGAAACCGCCGGCGTGATGATCAACCCGGGGGTTGGCCGGTACGTCGCGCTGCTCGCCGTGCTGGTGTCGATCGCCGCGTCGATCCTGGACATCCGGGCAGCGCGGACGGAAAGCCGGGCCCCACGGTCTCGCCGCTGAGGGGCGAAACCGCCGTTGCCTCAACGGCGACGGTCGCTTCGCCTCCGAGGGGCAACGCGATTCGCGTCTCAATGGCGATTGCCGGCTCGCCTAGGAACGGCAGCCGGGATTGGCCGCTGAATGGCGACTGCTGCCGTTTCGCCGTGAGCGGCAACATGATTCGCCGCTGAAAGGCGACCGCCGGCTCGCCTGGGAACGGCGACCGGGATTTGCCACTGAGCGGCGACTGCTGCTGCTTCGCCTGGGAACGGCAACGCGATTCGCCACCGAGCGGCGACTGCCGCTTCACCAGGGAATGGCGGCCGGATTGGCCGCTGAGTGGCGACTGCCGCGTGGCCTGGGACCTGCAACTGGATTCGCCGCTGAACGGCGACAGTCGACTCGACTCGGAACGGCGACCGCAATTCACCGCCCAGTGGCGACCGCTGCGGCGCCGAGGTGCGGCGACCAATCGCCGCCGAACGGCGAAAGGCTTCGCGCTATCGAGAGGTGGCTGGGTCCGGGCATTCGTCGGCGGATGGCGACGCGCTCGGGCCGGGTAGCTGAGGCAACGAGCCGGGAGCGAAGACCACCCGGAACCACCCGTCGCCGCTCAACGGCGACACCCACAACCCCCCAGGCCAGGCCGAAGCCGGACCTCAGTCCTTCCCCGGACCGACTTCGGTTTGGACGAGCGTGATGAGGACGACGCGGTCGTCGCTCGAGACGGGTTTGCCGCCGTCCTTGTTGGTGGTGCCGGCGACCGCCAGCTGGGGGCTGATCATGCTCATGGCGGCGAGGCGGCCATACGTCGTGGGGGGCTTACCCTTGCCGTCGAGGCTGACGCTGGGTTTGCCGGTCACAGCGCCGTCCGGGTTGACCGGCAAGTTCTGCAGGCCGACTGACGACGCGATGCTCAGGAGGCCGTCCAGGTCGGAGAAGTCGGCACAGCCTCGGACGCCCGGCTTGTCCGGCCAGGTCCACGCGGGCGTCGACAGGGCCTGGCCCGCCTGGACGCGGTACAGCGCGTCGGGGCCGGCGGTTTGGTCGGTTGCCCATACGCGCTTGCCGTCGGGGGAGGTGCAGAGGCCGCCCGGGGCGTGGAGGCCCGAGGCGTACACGGCGGAGCCCGCGGTCGGGTTGCCGGCGGCCGGGCTGCCCGATGTGTCGATGCGCAGCACCTTGCCCGCCAGCGACTTCGGGTCGGCCGCAGACGCGGGGTTGCCCGCGTCGCCCGTCGCGACGAGCAGGGCGCCGCGGCCGTCGCCGACGAGGGCGCCGCGGTTGCCGGTCGTGCCCTTCGGGATGCCCGTGAGCACCGGCTTCGGCGGCTGGCCCTTCGCGAAGCGCACGACGCGGTTGTCGGTCGCCGTGGTGATGTACGCGAACACCAGCTGGTCCTCGACGTAGCTCGGCGACAGCGCAAGCGAGGTCAGGCCGCCGTCACCGGTCGCGACGACGTCAAGCTGCTCGAACGGCGTCGCGTCGTGGCCGGCTGTGGCGAGAACCACGCGGCCCGATTTCCGTTCACCGGCGAGAGCCGCCGGAGTCGAGCCGTCGCCCGGGAGGCCGGCGACGGCCGCGACCGTGTCCAGGCACGTGGCGATCACGGCCTTGTCGAAGTCCTTGCACCCCTGCGGCGGCGGGATCGGCGTGGGCGACTGCTGCTGACCGCCCTGGCCCACGCCGCCTTGGCCGTCGCCGGACGGGTCGTTCGGGTCCTGCACCTGCGGCGGCGACTCGGGGCTGGGCACCGGGGCGGCGCTGAACGTCTGGCCGGCCGCGGTGTCGTCGAACCGCGCGCAGCCCGACAGCAGGAGTCCGCCAGAGGCGAGAAGGGCCAGCGGCGCCGACCACCGGTACCGGGTACGCATGATGCTCCAGCCTAGGTGCCCCCGCGTGAGCGCGGAGTAAGTGGCTAACGTGGCGATCATGACGCTGACTGTGCTGGTCCCCGACGACGAGGGCGTCGAGGCGCTCTCGGAGCTCCCGATGGTGCAGGCCGTGCGCTACCAGTGGGGCGACCCCGTGCCGCCGGAAGCCGCGAAGGCCGATGTTCTCATCCCCGGCCGTCACCCGGCAGGCGACGAGCTGTGGCGCGAGCTGCCGAACCTGAAGCTCGTGCAGCTGCTCTCGGCCGGCGCCGAGGATTGGGTCGGCAAGCTCCCCGACGGCGTCCTGCTCTCCACCTGCCGGGGCGCCCACGGCGGCAGCACGGCCGAATGGGTCGTCGCTGTCTTGCTGTCGATGTACCGGAAGCTGGACGTTTTCGCCGACGCCCACCGCGAACGCCACTGGGAACGCCGCTCGGCCGAAACGCTGCAGGGCCAGCACGCACTCATCGTCGGCGCCGGAGACCTCGGGCGGCAGCTGCGGCGCCGGCTCGAACCGTTCGACGTCCGCTGCACGATGGTCGGCATGTCGGCGCGCGACGGGGTCCACGGCGTCGCCGAGCTGCCCGAGCTGTTGCCGCACCACGACATCGTGGTGCTGATGGTCCCCCTCACGTCGCGCACGCGGGGGATGGTCGACGCCGAGTTCCTCGCGGCGATGCCCGACGGCGCCGTCCTCGTCAACGCCGCGAGGGGACCGGTCGTGCGCACCGACGCGCTCCTCGCCGAGCTCACCGCCGGCCGCCTGCGCGCGGCGCTCGACGTGACGGACCCCGAGCCGCTGCCGGCCGACCACCCGCTGTGGCACGCGCCGGGTCTGCTGCTCACACCGCACGTCGGCGGGGCCGTCGCCGGTGTGCGGCGACGCTCGTACGCCGTCGCCGCGGCCGAGATCGCGCGTTACGCGGGCGGCGAGCTGCCCGACAACATCGTGCACGGCGAATACTGAGGCGAAGGGCCCCTGACCTCGGCGCGCTCGCTCGCGGCCGGGGTCGGGATCCCCTACCCTTCGCGCGTGACCAGTCAAGGGGACGACTACCAGAGCGGCCTGCTGTCAGGGGTCGGGGACACGACGAACGACAACGACGACGAGGTACGCCAGGGCGGCCTGGGCCTCGGCCTGTTGATCCTGCGCCTGGGGCTCGCCGCGATCGTGGGGGCGCACGGCCTGCAACACCTGTTCGGTGCGTTCGGGGGACCCGGCATCACGGGGTTCGCGCACCTGCTCGAGACATTCGGCTTCCACAAGCAGACCACGCTTCTCTCGTGGGTCACCGGCATCGTCGAGGTCGGCGGCAGCGCGCTGCTGCTCGTGGGCCTCTTCACACCGCTCGCGGCCGCCGGGATCCTGGGCGTCGCCGCCAGCGCCGTCTTCGCGAAGTTCCACGGCGGCTTCTTCGAGGGCGACGGTCGCGGCTGGGAGTTCGAACTCCTCGTCGGCGTGGTGGCCCTCGCCCTGATTTTCACCGGCGCCGGCCGGATCTCGCTGGAGCGGAACACGCCGTGGCGCAAGCGGCCGTTGCCCCTGGGTGTCGTCTCGCTGCTGTTGGCCGCGGCGGCTTCGGTGGTGGTCATCGTTTTGACACGCTGACCTGGGGTTTGCCACGGGGTGGCGAAAGCAGTTCCGCCGCCCGGCGGACGGAGTGATCCGGAGCTCTCGCCGGGCCGCTGACCAGCACGAAGACCGCCGTCGCCAATCAGCGGCAACGAACGAAAAGGGCCGTCCACCCCCTCGGGGGATGGACGGCCCGTCTCATTCAACCGTCAAGCTCACTTGTTCGGGTCCCGCACAGCGCCGGTGTCCGCGGAGGTGGCCATCCGCGCGTACGCACGCAGCGCCGCAGTGATCGGGCGCTGACGCTCCTTCGGCTGCCACGGCCGCTCCGCCGTCTCCATCTTCGACCGGCGCTCCGCCAGGGTCTCGGCGTCGACCAGCAGCTCGAGGCGGCGTTCGTGGACGTCCAGCAGGATGCGGTCGCCGTTCTCGACCAGGCCGATCAGGCCGCCCGCCGCTGCCTCCGGCGAGATGTGGCCGACGGAGATGCCCGACGAGCCGCCCGAGAAGCGCCCATCCGTGATCAGCGCGCACTTCTTGCCCAGGCCCGAGCCCTTGAGGAACGCGGTCGGGTGCAGCATCTCCTGCATGCCCGGCCCGCCGGCAGGACCCTCGTAGCGGATGACGAGCACGTCACCCGGCTGGATCTCCTTGTTGAGGATCGCCGACACGGCCTCTTCCTGGCTCTCGAGCACCCGCGCCGGGCCCTCGAAGTGCCACAGGTCCTCGTCGATGCCGGCGGCTTTGATCACGGCGCCGTTCTCGGCGAGGTTGCCGCGCAGGATCGCGAGGCCGCCGTCCTTCGTGTACGCGTGCTCGACGTCACGAATGCAGCCGCCGGCGGCGTCGGTGTCGAGCGACGACCAGCGGTTCTCCGTCGAGAATGCCTTGGTGGTGCGCACGCCGCCCGGCGCCGCGTGGAAGAGCTCCAGCGCCTTCTCCGACGGCGACGCCGCGCGGATGTCCCACTCGTTCAGCCAGGAGTCGATGTCGGGGGAATGGACCGAGTGGACGCCGGTGTTCAGCAGGCCACCGCGGTAGAGCTCGCCCAGGATGGCGGGGATTCCGCCGGCGCGGTGGACGTCTTCCATGTGGTAGTCGGAGTTCGGGGCCACCTTCGACAGACACGGCACGCGGCGGCCGATGTCGTCGATGTCGCTGATCGTGAAGTCGACTTCGCCTTCCTGCGCGGCGGCGAGGATGTGCAGCACGGTGTTGGTCGAGCCGCCCATGGCCATGTCGAGGGCCATCGCGTTCTCGAAGGCCGCGCGGGTGGCGATCGAGCGCGGCAGCGCTGACGCGTCGTCCTCGCCGTACCAGCGCTTGCACAGGTCGATGACCGTGCGCCCGGCGCCGGAGAACAGCTCGCGGCGCGCAGCGTGCGTGGCCAGCGTGGAGCCGTTGCCCGGCAGCGACAGGCCCAGCGCCTCGGTGAGGCAGTTCATGGAGTTCGCGGTGAACATGCCGGAGCAGGAACCGCAGGTCGGGCACGCCGAACGCTCGACGATCGACAGCCCGTCCTCGTCGACCTCGCTGCTCGCCGACGCGGCGATCGCGGTGATCAGGTCGGTGGGTGCCTGCGCGACGCCGCCGACGACGACGGCCTTGCCGGCTTCCATCGGCCCGCCGGAGACGAACACGGTGGGGATGTTGAGGCGCATGGCGGCGTTGAGCATGCCGGGGGTGATTTTGTCGCAGTTGGAGATGCAGACGAGGGCGTCGGCTTGGTGCGCGTTGACCATGTACTCCACGGAGTCCGCGATGATTTCGCGTGAGGGCAGCGAATAGAGCATGCCCGAGTGGCCCATCGCGATGCCGTCGTCGACGGCGATGGTGTGGAATTCGCGTGCGATGCCGCCGGCTTCCTTCACGGCGTCGGCGACGATGTCTCCGAGGTCCTTGAGGTGCACGTGGCCCGGCACGAATTGGGTGTAGGAGTTGGCGATGGCGACGATCGGCTTGCCGAAGTCGCTGTCGGTCATCCCGGTCGCGCGCCAGAGCGAGCGCGCGCCCGCCGCGTTGCGGCCGTGGGTGGTGGTCCGGGAACGGAGGTGCGGCACGGCATTCTCCCAGGTCAGAAGGCTGGTCCAGGCGGAGTCACGAGACCGCTCCGCAAACTGGTCCTACCAATTCTACTCACTGGGCTCGGCCGGGGAACCGCCGGTCTCGGCGGACGTGGCCTCGGGGGCCTGCTCCGGAGCCTTCTCGGCCGGCTTCGCGGCGGCCTTTTCAGCGGCCGGCTTCAGCTCTTCGTCACTCAGCACACCCGAGGGGTCCTTGATCTTCCCCTCGCTCACGAGCGCGAGCACCGGAAGGTGGCGCGTCCTCACCGTGGGCAACGTGACCTGCGTGTCGTCGCCCAGCACGGCACGCACGCGAGCCCTGCCGGTGATGGCGAGTCCCTTCAATGCCGACCACGGGAGGTCGCGCTTGCCGAACACCGTCCGCACCGCCAGGCCCTCGCGCGTCGCGACGGTGCGCGTGCGCACGACGAAGACGAACAGCGCGATCGGGAAGATGTACAGCCATTGCAGCCCGTTGATCTCCCCGAGTGCGATCGGTGTCACACACACGGTCAGGAGCGCGATCGCCATGTACGCCGTGTTGGGGATCTTGAACACGGCCTTCCGGCCTTCGTCCGCGCGCTGGTCCTGCTCTTTTTCGGCCACCAATGAATGGTGCACCGCGTCTCCGGCGTGCTTGCGCCCGGGTCGCGGGGTCCCCCCGAAGAGCAGTACTGGCGGTCCAGCATGCGGAACCGCCGTCTCGCAGAGTTGACACTCGCGCGGACGCCGGTCTAACGTCAGCGCCGTGACAACGCAGACCGGCCTCGTACTTCCTCAGCGCGTCGACGCTTAGGAAGAGTCCGCTGCGTCGACGCGCGACCCTCGTGCGACCTTACGGTCGGCGGGGGTTTTTTGTTGCGTAGAACCGGTTTCCGACCGGCTGTACGGCTCCAGACAACCCGAACGAGTGACACCGAGAACCCACGAGGCAGAACCGATGACCAGTGCCACGTCGCGCAGCGACGCGAAGCCCGGGCCGACCGCGCCCGGTGTCCCCGGAGCACGTCCGAAGCCGGCGCCGCCGGCGGGAACCCCGGTAAGGGTCACGGGCGCGCAGTCGCTCGTCCGCTCGCTCGAGGCCGTCGGCGCCGAAGTCGTCTTCGGCATTCCCGGGGGCACCATCCTCCCGGCGTACGACCCGCTGCTCGACTCCACGAAGGTCCGCCACGTCCTCGTCCGCCACGAGCAGGGCGCCGGGCACGCTGCCACCGGCTACGCCCAGGCGACCGGCAAGGTCGGCGTCTGCATGGCGACCTCGGGCCCGGGCGCCACGAACCTCGTGACCCCGCTGGCCGACGCCAACATGGACTCCGTGCCCGTCGTCGCCATCACGGGGCAGCAGTCGCGCGCGCTGATCGGCACCGACGCGTTCCAGGAAGCCGACATCTGCGGCATCACGATGCCGATCACCAAGCACAACTTCCTCGTCACCGACCCGGCGGAGATCCCGCGGACCATCGCCGAGGCGTTCCACCTGGCGCTCACGGGCCGACCCGGCCCGGTGCTGGTGGACATCCCCAAGGACGTGCTGCAGGAGATGACCTCGTTCTCCTGGCCGCCCGAGATGCGCCTGCCGGGATACCGCCCGACGCTGCGCCCGCACGGCAAGCAGGTGCGCGAAGCCGCGAAGCTCATCGCGAACGCTCGCCGGCCCGTTCTCTACGTCGGCGGCGGCGTGATCAAGGCCGAGGCCTCGCAGCAGCTGCTGGAGCTGGCCGAGCTGACCGGCATCCCGGTCGCCACCACGCTGATGGCGCGCGGCGCGTTCCCCGACTCGCACCCCCAGCACGTCGGCATGCCCGGCATGCACGGCACCGTCGCCGCGGTCGCGTCGATGCAGCGGTCCGACCTGCTGATCGCGCTCGGCGCTCGCTTCGACGACCGCGTCACCGGCGCGACGTCGTCGTTCGCGCCCGACGCGAAGGTGATCCACGCCGACATCGACCCGGCCGAGATCTCCAAGAACCGCAAGGCCGACGTGCCGATCGTCGGTGACTGCAACGAGATCATCGGCGAGCTGATCGCCGCCGTGAAGGCCGAGTTCGAGCACGGGCACAAGCCGGACCTCACCGACTGGTGGACGCAAGTCGACTCCTGGCGCGACACCTACCCGGCCGGCTACGAGTGGCCCGACGACGGTTCGCTGTCGCCGCAGTACGTCATCGAGCGCATCGGTGAGCTCGCCGGTCCCGACGCGGTCTTCACCGCCGGCGTCGGCCAGCACCAAATGTGGGCCGCGCAGTTCGTGAAGTACGAGAAGCCGCGTACGTGGATCAACTCCGGCGGCCTCGGCACCATGGGCTTCGCCGTCCCGGCGGCCATGGGCGCGCAGTTCGGCCTGCCCGACACGCAGGTGTGGGCGATCGACGGCGACGGCTGCTTCCAGATGACCAACCAGGAGCTCGCCACGTGCGCCATCGAGGGCGCACCGATCAAGGTCGCCGTGATCAACAACGGCAACCTCGGCATGATCCGGCAGTGGCAGAACCTTTTCTACTCGGAGCGGTACTCCAACAGCGATCTCGGTACCCACAAGCACCGCATCCCCGACTTCACGCTGCTGGCCGAGGCCCTCGGCTGCGCCGGGCTGCGCTGTGAGACCAAGGAGGACGTCGACGCGACGATCCGCCGCGCCATGGAGATCAACGACCGCCCCGTCGTGATCGATTTCGTCGTGGGGAAGGATGCCCAGGTGTGGCCGATGGTGGCCGCGGGCACCGGCAACGACGAGATCATGGCCGTCCGCGGCATCCGGCCGCTGTTCGACGACGACGAGGTTTCGCAGGAAGCCGCCGAGACCCTCGAAGCCGCCGAAGCTGCCGCGGAAGGAGAAAACCGATGACCGTCCACACGTTGAGCGTGCTGGTCGAGAACAAGCCCGGCGTGCTCGCCCGGGTGTCCGGCCTGTTCTCCCGCCGCGGTTTCAACATCGAGTCCCTCGCCGTGGGCCCTACGGAAAACCCCGAGGTGTCCCGCATGACGATCGTGGTCGCCGTTGAAGAGCTACCGCTCGAACAGGTGACCAAACAGCTCAACAAGCTGGTCAACGTGATCAAGATCGTTGAGCTGGAACAGTCCAGCGCGGTGCAGCGTGAACTGCTGCTCGTGAAGGTCCGGGCCGACGCGACCGTGCGCAGCCAGGTCCTCGAGACCGTCCAGCTCTTCCGTGCCAAGGTGGTGGACGTGTCCCCGGAGGCGCTCACCGTCGAGGCGACCGGGACATCGGACAAGATCGGCGCACTTTTGCGCATGCTCGAGCCGTACGGCATCCGTGAGCTCGTGCAGTCCGGCATGGTCGCGGTGGGTCGCGGGGCCCGCTCGATCACCGCCACCTCGCCCCGCTGATTCTTGAGAAGTCGATTCTTCAGCAGTAACCCGAAAGGAAGCAGTACCCCCATGGCAGTGGAAATCTTCTACGACGACGACGCGGACCTTTCGATCATCCAGGGTCGCAAGGTCGCCGTGATCGGCTACGGCAGCCAGGGCCACGCCCACTCGCTGAGCCTGCGTGACTCCGGTGTCGACGTCCGCATCGGCCTGCCGGAGGGGTCGAAGTCGCGGGCGAAGGCCGAGGAGCAGGGTCTGCGCGTGCTGAACGTCGCCGAGGCGGCGGCCGAGGCCGACCTGATCATGATCCTCGCGCCGGACACGAAGCAGCGCTTCATCTACTCCGAGGACATCGCGCCGAACCTCAAGGACGGCGACGCGATCTTCTTCGGCCACGGCTTCAACATCCGCTATGACCTGATCAAGCCGCCGGGCAACGTCGACGTCGCCATGGTCGCCCCGAAGGGCCCGGGTCACCTCGTGCGCCGCCAGTTCGTGGACGGCAAGGGCGTGCCCTGCCTGATCGCGGTGGAGCAGGACGCGACCGGTGGCGCCCAGGCGCTGGCCCTGTCGTACGCGGCCGCCATCGGCGGTGCGCGCGCGGGCGTCATCAAGACGACGTTCACCGAGGAGACCGAGACCGACCTCTTCGGCGAGCAGGCCGTGCTCTGCGGTGGCGCGTCGGCGCTGGTGCAGACGGGCTTCGAGGTGCTGACCGAGGCCGGTTACGCCCCGGAGATCGCCTACTTCGAGGTGCTGCACGAGCTCAAGCTGATCGTCGACCTCATGTACGAGGGCGGCATCGCCCGTCAGCGTTACTCGATCTCCGACACGGCCGAGTACGGCGACCTCACCCGCGGCCCGCGCGTGATCTCGCCTGCGGTGAAGCAGGAGATGCAGAAGATCCTGGGCGAGATCCAGGACGGCACCTTCGCGCGCGAATGGGTCGCCGAGGACGAGGCCGGGCGCCCGAACTTCATCAAGCTCGAGGAGCAGGGCAACCAGCACCCGATCGAGGAGACCGGCAAGAAGCTGCGTGCCCTCATGTCGTGGGTGGACCGGCCGATCACCGAGACCGCCTGATCGTCTTGTGATGGCTTGATCGTTCGAAAGGCCCCCTCACCCGCTGGTGAGGGGGCCTTTTCGGTGGTTTCGCCGTTCAGTGGCAAGACCTGTCGCGGTGGGTCGATACGCTGGTGCCATGAGTGATCAGCCCGTCGACGACAAGGCGCACATCCGGCACGAGCTGGACCTCACCGACGCCCCTTGGATCAGGGCCGAGCCCGAAGGCGTCACGCTCGAGGACTGCGTGGAGTACGCCTTCGTGCCGCACACCGACGGCGTCACGTATGTCGCGATGCGCCAGTCGTCCAAACCGGACGGCGTGGTGCTCGTGTTCACGCCGTCGGAGTGGGACGCGTTCGTGAAGGGCGTCCGTGACGGCGAGTTCGACTTGCCCGAGGACCTCGAGGCCTAGGCGATTACGCGGTCGACCAGCTCTTGGAGCCGGCCGGCCGCGGCCGCGAGCGCCGGGTGGTCGCCGTAATCGCGCGACGCGACGATCTCCCCGTCGCGCACGCGCAGCGCGAAGATGTTGTTGACGCGGAACGGCGTGATTCCGGCGAGTTGCCCCTCGTAGGCGAATTCGCCGATCAGCACCTCGGGGTCGGTGCTCTGGTAGGTGACGAGGTCGGTGGCCTGCATGCGGACGCCGATCTCGCCGGCCAGCGCGAAGTGCGTGCGCAGGTCTTCGCGGGATTTCAGCACGGGTGAGCCCGGCAGGAAGGGGTGGCGGACGTCGGTCTGCTCGGCGTAGAGGTCGGGCAGCTCCGACCAGCGCTGGTCGGAAACGCCGTAGCAGAGCCGTTGGAACACACCCAGCGGACTCTTGCGGTCGGCGAGCTGTGCCGGCCGCGGCTGGACAGGGCCGGGTTCGTGGGGCGGGACCTGGGCGTGCGCCTCGGCGAGCCCGGCCGCCGCGCCTTGGACGGCCGCCATCCGCAGGTAGTCGTGGTAGTCACGGGTGTGGACGATCAGCCCGCCGCGCACCCGCAGGATCTGGATGTTCTCGGTTTCGGTCTTTTCGCCGCTGAGCGACGATTCCACCGTGTACCGGAACTCGGCGACGATCACCTCGGGTCCGTCGTCTCGTGGACGACGACGTCGCTCGTCGACAGCCGCAGCGTCGCCCCCAGGCCGCCCACAAACCGCTCGTGCACCGCTTTTCGCCCCTCGATTCGGCCGGGGACGGGGATCGCGGTGGGGTGCTCGACGACGGTGTCCTCCGCGTAGAGCTGGGAAAGCTCGTCGAACCGGCCCGCGGTGATGCCCTCGGAAAGCCGCTCGAAGACTTCTCGGGGTGTGGTCATGGTTGTCCTCCCAGTGGATGAAACGGAGTCCGTAGTCCGTCTCGCTCGGTCGACGATACGGACTGCGAACTCCGCTTGTCTACCGGGCTTTCGCCAGCAGGTCGCGCGCGGCGGGGCTGTCGCACGCGTCGGCCCAGCCTTCGGGTGTGGAGTTCCAGAGGCCGTCGCGCGCGTCGAGGTCGGCGCCGGCCCGGACGAGGGCCTCGATGACGTCGAGCCGGTTGTTCTGCGCGGCGAGGTGCAGGGCGGTGATCCCGACGCCGTGCTTCGGGCCGCCGAACGTCCCGACACGGTTGACGTCTGCGCCCAGCTCCAGCAACGTCCGTACGGCGGCGATTTTGCCCTGCGCGGCGGCCCAGGTGAGGGCGGTGCCGCGGTAGACGTCGGCATCGAGGTCCGCGCCGCGCTCGGCGAGGGTGTGCAGGGCGTCGGTGCGATCGTTGCGCGCTGCCCAGCTGAGGGCTTCGTCGCGGATCTCCCGGGGATCGTCGCTGGGGCGCCACAACGGAAAACCACTGTGGGGCCGGTAGAACTCACGGTGCGCACCCGCCGCCGGCGCGAGTGTCCCGTTCGGACGGACGAGCTCGTCCATCAGCTCGGCGTCCCCGATACCCGCTGCGACGCGGAGATTGCGAGGGGACCGGTCGCGCGTCGCCAGTTTTTCGGCCACAGTCCGGTTTCCCCAGAACAACGCGACGACGAGAGGCGTCCCGCCGTCGCCGCGCGCCGACACATCCGGTGGTGCGCCGGCGTCGAGGAGCAGATCGGCGAGCAGGGGCAGATCGCTGTACGCGGCCTGGTGCAGCGGGGTCCAGCCGTGGGCGTTGCCCCGCACGGGATCGGCGCCGCGTTCGAGGAGGACGCGCGTGAGCCGTTCGTCGCAGGTGGCGCCGGCCATGCCGAGGAGGTCGTTGCCGTTGGTGCCGCGCGCGTGGACGAGCTCGGGGAACTCGTCGACCGCCGCCGCCAGCCCGTCGACGTCTCTCGCCTCCAGGAGGCGAAACGCCCGCGCGAACGGCTCGCCACTGTCCGACAACGCCGCGACGTGCTGGCGCAACCCGCGCCACGACCCGAACCCGTGCTCCTTGGCGACGACCGTCCGCGCGCCCTCGCGCGTCAACGGCTGGTCGTGGCGCTCGAACGCCTCGCGCGCTCCGGAGGTCCCGTCCTCGGCGGACGCGAGCAGTCCGAGGGCGCGCTCGCTGTAGTACTCGGTGTCGGCGTGGTAGGC
Source organism: Amycolatopsis sp. NPDC051372 (assembly GCF_040682095.1). Classification (NCBI taxonomy): domain Bacteria; kingdom Bacillati; phylum Actinomycetota; class Actinomycetes; order Pseudonocardiales; family Pseudonocardiaceae; genus Amycolatopsis; species Amycolatopsis sp. NPDC051372. The sequence goes on along the minus strand of NZ_JBFBAF010000031.1, from coordinate 23,158 downwards.
GTGCTGCAGATTCGGCCCGCCCTCGGCGACTCGCCGGACGTACGCCTGCAACTTCGGCCAACTCGGAAACCCGTGCCCGCGCGCGACGCGGAACTGCGCCTCGGACAGCTTGATCGACTCCGCCCGCGCCAGCTCTTTCGCGCGCTTGCGCAGCTGGGCGAGATCGGGTTTTGCGGGCAACGCGGCCATGGGGAGTCCTTCCTTCCCTCGGTTCGCCCGTGGTCCGCCGGCACCGGGCAGGGAAGAAGGCGCACGCACCGCACTTCACTTCGGGGGTGGGCTCAGCCCTTTCCGCGGACGGGACGCAGCCCTCACCGCGCCTCGCCACTGTACCGCCCGCTCGCCCCGGTTTCGCCCCTCAACGGCAACGCCGGCCGTCGTCTTCGGGCCAGGGGCGGGAAGGGATGAAGGTCCCCTTCATGCATGGCTGGGTCACTGTGGGTGCAGAACTGCGGGTGAAGGTCCCCTTCGCGCGCAGTCGGTCCTAGATCGCGCCGCTGGCGGGATGAAGGTCCCCTTCGCGCGTCGGCGACTACCGATGGGTGACGGCGAGCGGGTGAAGAGACCCTTCACCCATTGCTGGGGCAGCGGTGGGCCGTTGAAGCGATGAAGGGTCCGTTCATCCCGCCCTCGACTGCGGTGGGTGTTCGGCTCGGCGTGAAGGTCCCCGTCATCCGGCCGAGAATGCGTGAAGGGGACCTTCACGCACTGGTGCGCCGGATCGCCGTGCGCGCGAAGGGATGAAGGTCCCCTTCATCCACGACTGGGTCACTGTGCGTGCCGAACCGCGGGTGAAGGTCCCCTTGATCCGCAGTCGGCCGGGATCGCGCCGCGGAAGGGATGAACGTCCCCGTCACCCCAGCCCTGCCCGCACCACAGACCCCCGAACGAATGGACGTCCCCATCACCCACCCGAGCACCACGACGTTAAATCCCTTTCACCCCAATCGCCCCAACCTCACCACGCCACCTCATCCCACCAAGTGGAACGCACAAAACGCCCCGCCCGCCGCACCCCGGCCGCCATCACCCCAGCACCGTTTTCCTTGCCGCAAACCCAATCCCCGCCCCCGCGACCCACCCCGACCGCCGACCACCCTGACCGGCCCCGCGACCGAGTTTTCGCCGGATTACGAGCGAGTTAACAACGCGGGCAGCACCGGGACCCCCAACCGGGCTAAACTCCCGCACATCCGGGCACAACGGCGTGCGCCGTAGGAGAGCGTCCTCGATTTCGTGACCAGATAGTGGGAGCCGCATCGTGACCAAGCCCAGCAAACCCGTCGTCCTCATCGCGGAGAAGCTCGCGCCTTCCGTGCTGAGTGTGTTCGGTGACGAGGTAGAGGTCCGGCATGTGGACGGCACGGACCGTCCCGCGCTGCTCGAGGCGGTGAAGAGCGCCGACGCGCTCCTGGTGCGATCCGCCACGAAGGTCGACGCCGAGGTGCTCGGCGCGACCACGCAGCTCAAGGTCGTGGCCCGCGCCGGTGTCGGGCTGGACAACGTCGAGGTGCCCGCCGCCACCGAGCGCGGCGTGCTGGTGGTCAACGCCCCGACGTCGAACATCGTGTCCGCCGCCGAGCACGCCGTGGCGCTGCTGCTGGCCGTCGCCCGTCGCGTGCCGGCCGCCGACCAGAGCCTGCGCGGTGGCGAGTGGAAGCGCAGCTCGTTCTCGGGCGTCGAGCTCAACGGCAAGACCATCGGTGTCGTCGGCCTCGGCAAGATCGGCCAGCTGTTCAGCCAGCGCCTCGCGGCGTTCGGCACGAAGCTGATCGCGTACGACCCCTACGTCTCGGCCGCCCGCGCCGCGCAGCTCGGCATCGAGCTCGTGCCGCTCGACGAGCTGCTGGAGCGGGCCGACGCGATCTCCATCCACCTGCCGAAGACGCCGGAGACCAAGGGCCTTATCGACGCCGAGGCGCTCAAGAAGACCAAGCCGGGCGTGATCATCGTCAACGCCGCGCGCGGTGGCCTGATCGTCGAAGAGGCGCTGGCCGACTCGATCCGCAGCGGCCACGTCGGCGGCGCGGGCATCGACGTGTTCGTCACCGAGCCCACCACCGCCAGCCCGCTGTTCGAGCTGCCCAACGTGGTCGTCACCCCGCACCTGGGCGCGTCCACCTCGGAGGCGCAGGACCGCGCGGGCACCGACGTCGCCCGTTCCGTGCTGCTGGCGCTGCGCGGCGACTTCGTGCCGGACGCGGTGAACGTCTCGGGCGGCGGCGCCGTCGGCGAGCACGTGCGGCCGTACCTGTCGCTCACGCAGAAGCTGGGCACGGTACTCACGGCGCTGAGCCCGAAGGCGCCGACGTCGGTGACCGTCGAGGTCAAGGGCGAGCTGTCCAGCGAGGACACGTCGGTGCTGCAGCTCGCGGCGCTGCGCGGGGTGTTCGCCGCCGTCGTCGACGACCAGGTCACCTTCGTCAACGCGCCGCGGCTCGCCGAGGAGCTGGGCGTGCAGGTGGATCTCGTCACCGAGACCGAAAGCCCGAAGTTCCGCAGCCTCGTCACCGTGCGTGCGGTGCACGCGGACGGCGCCGTGCTCACGGTCTCCGGTTCGGTGACCGGCAAGGACGAGGTCGAGAAGATCGTCGAGGTCAACGGCCGCCATTTCGACCTGCGCGCCGAGGGCAACGTGCTGCTGCTGGACTACCCGGACCGCCCGGGCGTGATGGGCCGCGTCGGCACGCTGCTCGGCGAGGCCGGCATCAACATCGAAGCCGCGCAGATCAGCCAGACCACCGACGGCTCCGACGCCGTGATGCTGCTGCGCGTCGACCGCCACGTGGACAGCAACGTCCTCGAGCCGATCGGCGCCACCGTGGGTGCGCACACGATCCGCGCGGTGGACTTCAACTAGCTCCGCCCGTTTTTCCGAAAGCCCCTTTCCCCGTCCGAGTGGCGGGGGAAGGGGCTTTCTGCGTGGAGTCCACCCAGACGGGCAACATTCGCATAACGGAGCATTTTCGCCACGAAAGTAGGTGTATCGGGCAGCTAGGTTCTGTGCCGCGAGGCAGAACCACGCGCCGTGAGAGCACGGTGCGGCGCCGGTGCTCACCTGTCGGGGGTGGTGATCGGGGAGCACCAGGCAGGTTCGCGATCCAGGCCTCGAGTAAAGGGGTTGGGTACTCATGAGCAGATCCCGGTTGCCCGGGTGGGCTGCGCGTTCGACGGCGGCCGTGTCCGCGGTGGTCCTGGCCGCAGCCGTCTCCGCCGCGTCGGGCGCGTCGGCGCAGGGTGCGCCGCTCGCCGACCCGGTCGCGCCGGCCAAGGTCGCCGCCGCGGGGTTGCAGGGCAAGATCTCGCCGCGGCTCGACGCCGCGCGGGGCAAGATCACCGCGTTCGTGGAGCTGGCGAAGAAGCCGGCTGTCGACGCGTTCAATGCAGAGCAGGGCAAGGGCGCCGGCAAGGAGAAGGCCAAGCAGGCCGCGCGCGCCGCGAAGGCGGACGTCGCCGCCGCGGTGAACTCCGTCGTCGGTCAGCTCAAGAAGGCCGACGCGGGCACGCAACTCGTCACGCAGACGTCGAACGCCGTCGCGGGCGCCGTGGTGACCGCCGACGCGGCGAAGATCCGTGAGCTCGCGAAGCGTCCCGACGTCGTTTCGGTGCGCACGGTCGTGCCGAAGACCAAGAACAACGCCAGCGCCGAGCAGCTCACGAACACGCTGGCCAGCTGGCAGCAGACCGGCAAGTTCGGTGACGGCATCCGCGTCGGCGTGATCGACGACGGCATCGACTACACCCACGCCGACTTCGGCGGCCCCGGCACGCCGGCGGCCTACCAGGCGGTGGACCGGACCAAGCCGTCACCGCTGTTCCCGAGCGCCAAGGTCGTGGGTGGCACGGACCTCGTCGGCGACGACTACGACGCCGAGGGCAAGACCGGCTCGCCCACGCCGAAGCCGGACCCCAACCCCATCGCGTGCGGCGAGCACGGCACGCACGTGGCCGGCACCATCGCGGGATTCGGTGTGAACGCCGACGGCACCACGTTCACCGGCAACTACAAGAAGCTGAACAAGAAGCAGCTCGACGCCATGCGCATCGGCCCGGGCACCGCGCCCAAGGCGTTGCTCTACGCGCTCAAGGTGTTCGGCTGCACCGGTTCGACGAACGTCACGTCGCAGGCGCTCGACTGGGCGCTCGACCCCGACGGCGACGGTGACTTCACCGACCACCTCGACATCGTCAACCTGTCGCTGGGCAGCGACTTCGGCGCGCCGGACGACCCCGACTCGCTGTTCGTGCGCAAGCTCGCCCAGAACGGCGTCCTGCCGGTCCTCGCGGCGGGCAACGGCGGCGACCTCAACGACGTCGCGGGCTCGCCGGGCAACACGCCCGAGGCGCTCACCGTCGCCAGCAGCCGCGACGCCGGCGAGCTGAAGGACGCCCTCGAGGTCACCGCTCCGATCAAGGGCCAGCAGCCGGGCCAGTACAGCCAGGACTACACCGGCTACGACACGCTCGACCTCACCGCGCCCGTCGTGCCGATCTCGGCCGCCAACAACGCGGGCTGCAACGCCTTCTCCGCGGAGGACAAGGCCAAGGTCGCGGGCAAGATCGCGTGGCTGGAGTGGGACGACAACGACGCCACACGCGCCTGTGGTTCCGCGGCGCGCGCCAACAACGCGCAGGCCGCGGGGGCCAAGGGCGTGCTGCTGTCGTCCACTTTGGAACACCCCGCCGCCGGCATCGCGGGCAACGCGGGCGTGCCGATGTTCCAGCTCACCGGCAACGCCACCACGGCCGTGCGTCCGGGCCTGACCGCCGGCACGCTGACGGTGCGCTTCTTCGGCGCCGGCCGGGCGAGCCTGCAGACCACGGACAAGACCATCGTGGACACCCCGAGCTCGTTCACCTCGCGTGGTGGCCGTGGGCCGTCGGTGAAGCCGGACGTCACGGCGCCCGGTGACACGATCACGTCGGCGTTCCGAGGCAGCGGCAACGGCCGGCTCTCCATCTCGGGCACGTCGATGGCCACCCCGCACACCGCGGGCATCACCGCGCTGGTCCGCCAGACGCACCCCGACTGGAACGTCGAGGAGGTCAAGGCCGACGTCGTGGGCTCGGCCGTGCACGACATCACCGACGGCGCGGGCCACACCTACGCGCCGCAGCGCGTGGGCACCGGCCGCATCGACGCCAAGGCCGCGCTGGACAACCAGGTCCTGGCCTACGTGCAGGACGACCCGGGTGCCGTTAGCCTCACCTTCGGCACCGTCGAGGCGGCGGGACCGGTCACGCTCTCGAAGACGATCAAGGTCGTCAACAAGGGCACCACGCCGGTCGAGTACTCGGTGGCGTACGAGGCCGTGAACTCGCTGCCCGGCGTGCAGTACACAGTGGACAAGAGCTCGGTGAAGCTCAACCCGCGCGGGATCGCGACGGTGAAGGTGACGCTGAAGATCACCGACCCGAAGGCGCTGCGCAAGGTCATGGACCCGACCATGGAGCCCGCGCAGGCCGGGCTCGCCCGCCAGTTCGTCGCCGACGCCTCGGGCCGCGTCGCGTTCAGCCCGAAGAACGGCGCCACGGTGCCGCTGCGGGTGGCCGTGTACTCGGCGCCGAAACCGGTCTCGGCCATCACGACGCCGGCCGGCGTGCGCTTCGGCGGGAGCCAGAACCAGGCCGTGCTGAACCTCGGCGGCAAGGGCATCGACCAGGGCACCGGCGCGCAGCGCTACCGCTCGCTGGTCAGCGTGCTGGAGCTGCAGGCCGAATCGGCGCAGCTGCCGGAGTGTGATGCGGGCGTCTCGTCCGACTGCACGCTCAACGGCACCGCGAAGGGCGGCGACCTGCGCTACATCGGCGCGGCGTCGACGGCCCCGCTCGCCAAGGCACAGGGCGAACCGGAGAACGCCATGCTCGCGTTCGGCCTCACCACCTGGGGCGACTTCGCGAACCTGGGCAGCAACACGATCCCGTTCGTCGACTTCGACACGACCGGCGACGGCCAGCCGGACTTCGAGACCTTCGTGACGAAGGCGACGGGCACCGACGTGCTCCTGGCCGCCACGGTGTCGTTGACGCAGGCGGGCAACCCGACGGTGGACGTGCAGGCCGTCAACGGTCAGCTCGGCGACGTGGACACCAACGTGTTCGACACCAACGTGATCGTGCTGCCGGTCAGCATCGCCGCGCTGGGCATCGACCCGAACGAGGCGTCGCACCGGATCAGCTACACCGTCGGCACGGCGGGGTACTACGTCGCGCCGGGCAGCACCGACGGGCTGATCGACTTCGTCGGCACGCCGCTCTCGTTCGACGCGCTGGCGCCGGCGTTCTCGGTGCAGGGTGGCGGTGACGCGGCCCTCGGCTACGTCGCCAAGCCCGGCACTCAGCTGGTGGTCAACCGCAACGCGGCTGCCGTCGCCGGTGACAAGCCGAAGGGCCTGCTGGCGATCGAGCACCACAACGCGGCCGGCTCGCGCGCGGGTGTCGTGCGGATCGAGTCGGCGGTGACGCGGCCGTGAGATAAGGCCCGTCACCCGGCCAGACAGGGTGACGGGGTCCTCCGATCGGGGAAGGCCTGTCTCGCTGGTCACGTTCCCCGAATAGCGGCGATAGGGGCTTTCCGGGTCGTTGTGACCCGGGAGGCCCCTTTGCCTTTCACCCGTTCAGGTGTCTCACCCTGCGGGAGGATGCGGCATAAGGGTGGTGCGGCTACGGCGTCTTGTCTACGGCCGGTAACCTTCCGCTGCTGGCGTTTTCTTGCGGATGGGCCATCGGTGCGTTCGGTGGCCTGGTCTACGGAGGTGTGTGGATGCGGCTCGCGGTGATCCCAGGTGACGGGATCGGGCCCGAGGTGGTCTCCGAGGCGCTCAAGGTGCTCGGTGAAGTAGCACCGACGGCGGAGATCACGAACTACGACCTCGGTGCCGCGAGGTGGCACTCGACCGGGGAGTTGCTCCCCGAGTCGGTGCTCGGCGAGCTGCGTCAGCACGACGCGATCCTGCTCGGCGCGGTCGGCGACCCGACGGTGCCCAGCGGCATCCTCGAGCGCGGGCTGCTGCTGCGCCTGCGCTTCGAGCTCGACCACCACGTGAACCTGCGCCCGGCGCGCCTGTACCCGGGCGTGCGCGGCCCGCTGGCCGATGCCGGCGAGGTCGACATGGTCGTGGTGCGTGAAGGCACCGAAGGCCCGTACACCAATAACGGTGGCCTGCTGCGCAAGGACACCGAGCACGAGGTCGCCACGGAGGTCAGCGTCAACACGGCGTTCGGCGTCCGCCGCGTCGTCGCCGACGCGTTCAACCGCGCCGAAGAGCGGCCGCGCAAGCACCTCACGCTCGTGCACAAGACCAACGTGCTCGAGTACGCCGGGTCGCTGTGGTCGCGGATCGTCGAGGAGGTCTCGCTGGAGCACCCCAACGTCACGGTCGCGTACTCCCACGTCGACGCCGCCACGATCCACCTGGTCACGGACCCGTCGCGCTTCGACGTGATCGTCACCGACAACCTCTTCGGCGACATCATCACCGACCTGGCGGCCGCCGTCACCGGTGGCATCGGCCTCGCGGCCAGCGGCAACCTCGACATCACGCGCCGCAACCCGAGCATGTTCGAGCCGGTCCACGGCAGCGCCCCCGACATCGCCGGCCAGGGTCTCGCCGACCCGACGGCCGCCGTGCTCTCGGTGTCGCTGCTGCTCGACCACCTGGGCCACAAGGAGGCCGCGCGCCGCATCGAGGCGTCCGTGGCCTTCGACCTGGCGACGCGCGACCAGGCGTCGCCCGGCACCACCCAGGCGATCGGCGACCGGCTGGCCGCGCTCGTCTCGTCGAACGTGCGCAACGTCAGCTGACGTTCTTGTAGGAACCCCCGCCGCGGAAGCCGGTCGAAATCCGGCGCTGACCCGCAACGGTAGGCCCGCGGTCTGTGTTCTTCGCAGACCGCGGGCGAGCCCGACACCGGCGGTGGTTTTCGCACCACCCTCGTCCCTCCCGTCGCGGTCTACGGGAGACGACACCCCCTCGTCTCTTTCGCGTGGCTGCCGTCTTCGTTGTGTGGACCCTTGAGTAGATCGGGTCCTGCCGGTGCCACCTCCGAAGTTCTCGTCGTCCGACGGCCCGGACTCCTCACCGTCTTTTTGTGCGGCTTCCGACGGGTCGCCTCCGGTGTCGCCGGCCAACGGCGAATCCTCGCGCAGCGACTCCGGCCTTGCCGACTCGGCCGCGGCCGGCCCGTCACCGGCGTTGCCGTTCAGTGGCGAACCGAAACCGGGCGACGGATCCGCTGACGTTTCGCCGGCGGCCGGATCCGATTCGCGTGGGTCTGATCCGCTGACCGGAGGCCCGGACTCGTCGCTCGCGCCGTTGTCGAAAAGCGGCGATCCCAAGCGTGGCGACACGTCGGCTGACGCCTGCGCGCCGGCCGGATCCGATTCGCGCGGGTCTGATCCTCTGACCGGAGGCCGGACTCGTCGCTCGCGCCGTTGTCGAAAAGCGGCGATCCCAAGCGTGGCGACACATCCGCTGACGCCTCCGCGCCGGCCGGATCCGATTCGCGCGGGTCTGATCCCCTGACCGGAGGCCGGACTCGTCGCTCGCGCCGTTGTCGAAAAGCGGCGATCCCAAGCGTG
>NZ_JBFBAF010000031.1:0-14480 GCF_040682095.1 Amycolatopsis sp. NPDC051372 | reverse complement strand
GTGGCGACACATCCGCTGACGCCTCCGCGCCGGCCGGATCCGATTCGCGCGGGTCTGATCCCCTGACCGGAGGCCGGACTCGTCGCTCGCGCCGTTGTCGAAAAGCGGCGAACCCTCCCGCGGCGACCTCGCCCGTGCCAACCCGCGTCTGACGGAACCGCCACTGCTCTCGTCGGTCAGCGGCGAACCTGAGCATGCCGAACGAGCCACCGACGATTCGCCGTCAGCCGGATCCGACATCGGCGGTTCGCCCCGGCCATCCGACGTTCCGGTCCGCCGGCTCCGGCCGTTGCCGGCAGGTGGCGAATCCTCGCGCGGTGACGCTGTCCCGGTCGGCTCGCCTCCGATGGGGTCGTCCCTGGTTTTGCCGTTCAGTGGCGAGTCCGAGCGTGGCGACGAAGCCGCAACTACTTCGCCGCCAGCCGGGCTCGACACCGCCGAGTCCGGTCCGCTGACCGGAGCTCCGGCCGTGCCGTCCAACGCGTTGCCGATAAACGGCAAATCGCGTCCAAAGCACAAATCCGCTGGTGGAAGCGACCCCTCATGGGACGGAGAGACCCAGCGAGCCGCACCCGAGTCACCGAGGCGCAGACGCGTCGGACCGATCGTGGTCGGTCCGATCGTGGTTTTGCTGCTCTCCACTGTCCTGGCAGTCGGCACCGCGACGGCAGCCGTGCCGATCACCCACACGTGGGATTTTCTGGGCGCCGGCCTCTTCGGCGGCACGATCCCCGTGGCCGACGTCGGCCAGTACCGGATCATCTGGGACATCCGGCCGCCGCGCGTGGTGCTCGCGGTCGTGGTGGGCGCGGGGTTGGCGACGGTGGGCGTCGCGATCCAGGCGATGGTGCGGAACGCGCTCGCGGAACCGTTCGTGCTCGGCATCTCGTCCGGGGCGTGCGTGGGCGCGGCCGCGGTGACGTTGTTCGGGGTGTTCGCGTCGCTCGGGAGCTACGCGTTGTCGGCGGGCGCGTTTCTGGCCGCGCCCGGCGCGACGGTGATCGTCTACCTCGTCGCCCGCACGTGGCAAGGCCTCACGCCGCTGCGACTCGTGCTCACCGGCACGGCGTTGTCCTACGGGTTCTTCGCCGTCACCACGGTGCTCGTCTTCCAGGCGCCCAACGGCGAAGCCGCGCGTTCCGCCCTGTTCTGGCTACTGGGCAGCCTCGCCGGCGCCAATTGGGGCTCGCTGCCCGTCGCGGCGGCCGTCGTGGTCGCCGGCACCGTTCTCCTTCTGGCACTGGCAGGCCGGCTCAACGGGTTGGTCATGGGCGACGAAGCGGCAACGACACTCGGTGTCGACGTCGCCAAGCTGCGGGCCGTCCATTTCGTCGTCTGCGCGGCGATGACGGGTGTGCTCGTGGCCGTCAGCGGGGCGATCGGCTTCGTCGGCCTGATCCTGCCGCACCTCGTCCGGCTCGTGGTCGGCGCAGATCACCGGCGAGTGCTCGCCGTCGCGCCGCTCGCCGGCGCGGTTTTCCTCGTGTGGGTGGACGTTGCCGCACGGGTGCTCGCGGCGCCCGAGGAACTGCCGATCGGCGTGCTGACGGCGGCCGTCGGCGTCCCCGCGTTCCTGCTGCTGATGCGGCGGCGCGCCTACGTGTTCGGAGGTGCGTGAATGGACCTCTCGCTCCACGACGTCAGCATCGACGTGGCCGGTCGCACGATCGTCGAAGACGTCACCCTCGAAACCGCGCAAGGACGATTCGTCGGGCTGCTCGGTCCCAACGGCAGCGGGAAATCGACCACTCTGCGCGCGGTCTATCACGTGCTCGAGCCTTCAAAAGGCGCCGTTCTGCTCGACAACCGCCCCTCGAGGACCTTCGGCCGCGTGACCGGGCGCGGGCGATCACGGCTGTCGCGCAGGAGTCGCACACGGAGTTCGACTTCACCGTCGCCGAGGTCGTCGCCATGGGCCGCCTGCCGCACCACGGCCTGCTGGACCGCATGACCGCCACGGACCGGCAAGTGTGCGCGGCCGCGCTCGAGCAGGTCGGCCTCGCGGAGTTCGCCGACCGCGGCGTCCTGACGCTTTCGGACGGCGAACGGCAACGCGTGCTCATCGCGCGCGCCCTCGCGCAGGAGCCGCGGATTCTCGTGCTGGACGAGCCCACCAACCACCTCGACATCCGCCATCAGCTCGAGATCCTCGCCCTCGTGCGGCGAAGCGGCCCGACCGTGCTGGCCGCCCTCCACGACTTCAACCTCGCCGCTGCGACGTGCGACACCGTGCACGTCCTCGACGGCGGCCGCCTGGTCGCGAGCGGAACGCCCGCGCAGGTGCTGACCCCTGATCTGCTGGCCGAGGTGTTCGGCGTGCGCGCCTACCTGGTGACGCACCCGGCGACCGGCCGGCCCCAGCTGTTGTTCGACGGCTCGAGTCCGAGGAGGACAGTCATGCGTAAGACGGTCGCGATGGTCCTGGTGGCCACGCTCTCCGTGACGGGCTGTGGTGCCCAGGTGTCCGAAGGGGACAGTGGTGTCGCGCCGGCGGGCGATCCCGTGACGGTGACCAACTGCGGTCAGTCGCTCACCGCCAGAATGTCACCGTCGCGTGTGGTCACCAACGACATCGGCATCACCGAGCTGATGTTCGCCCTCGGCCTCGACGGCCGGATTGCCGGCTACGTCGTCGACAAAGGACAGTCGGGTGGCGTCGCGTCTTCGCCGTGGAAAGCCGATTTCACGAACGTGCCCAAGCTCGCCGAGAAGATCAACCGCGAAGTCGTGCAGGGCGCCGGCGCCGACCTGGTGTTCGCGGGCTGGAACTACGGCTTCTCCGAGAGCACCGGCTTCACCCCCGACACGCTCACGCAGCTCGGCATCCAGAGCTACCAGCTGACGGAAGCCTGCCGCAACGGCGTCGGCAAGCAGCGCGGCATCATGCCTCCGCTCGACGCGCTGTACACGGACCTGCGCAATCTCGGCAAGATCTTCGGCGTGAGCGATCGCGCGGAGAAGCTGGTGAAGCAGTACAGCGACCAGGTCGCGGCCGTCACGAAGGCCGTCGCCACTCAGGGGCAACGGCCCAAAGTGTTCCTCTACGACGACGGCCGCGATCAGCCGTTCACGACCGCCCGCAACGCCGGCCCCGACGAGATCATCACCAAAGCGGGCGGCACCAACATCTTCTCCGACGTCGACGACAGCTGGACCACCGTCAGCTGGGAGGCCGTGGTCCAGCGCGCGCCCGACGTCATCCTCATCAACGACTACGGCGGCGAGGTCGGCACCGTCGCCGACAAGGAGAACTTCCTCCGGTCGCAGCCCGGCCTGCGTGACATCCCGGCCGTCAAGCAGGGCCGCGTCTTCGCCTTGCCCTACGCAGCTCTCGTGGAGGGCCCACGCAACGCTTCGGCCGTGCAAGCGTTCGGCGCGTACCTGGCTGGTCTGCTCCGTTGATCGGCTCCCAGGAAGTGGGAAGCTCCGCCCGGGACTTGGGCGCTGGGCGGAGCTGTGGCATCATGCAAACCATGACCGCCATCTCGATCATTATCGCCGAGCGCGCCGGATAGACGCTCCACAAGAGCTTCCGGCGCGCAACCTCTCGCACCCATGCGGGAGGTTTTTTGTTGCCAGAAACAGGTTCTGTCCCGCCACAAGGAGACACCGTGACCCGCACGGAGCCCGCCGAAACGCCCCTCGGTGACGCCTTTCACCTCTACGACACCACCTTGCGCGACGGCGCCCAGCGCGAAGGCATCACGTACTCCGTCACCGACAAGCTCGCCGTGGCCCGGCTGCTCGACGAACTCGGCGTGGGCTTCATCGAGGGTGGCTGGCCGGGCGCATTGCCGAAAGACACGGAGTTCTTCGCGCGGGCGGCGAAGGGCGAGCTGGCGCTGAAGCACGCCGCGCTCGTCGCCTTCGGATCCACGCGCAAGGCGGGCACCCGCGCGTCCGAGGATCCGCAGGTCCGCGCGCTGTTGGACTCCGAAGCGCCCGTGGTCACCTTGGTGGCGAAATCCGACCTCCGGCACATCGAACGCGCGCTGCGTGTCGACGTCGACGAGGCGTGCGCCATGGTCCGCGACACCGTCGCGTTCCTGACCGGCGAGGGCCGTCGCGTGTTCCTCGACGCCGAGCACTTCTTCGACGGGTACGCCTTCTCACCCGACACCGCGCTGCGAGTACTCGACGCCGGCGCCAATGCCGGCGCGGACGTCCTCGTGCTCTGCGACACCAACGGCGGCCAGCTGCCGCTCGGCCTCGCGGAGACCGTGCGTGAGGTCAAGGACAAAACCGGGTTTCGCTTGGGAATCCATTGCCAGGACGACACTTCCTGCGCCGTGGCGAACTCCGTCGCCGCTGTGCAGGCCGGCGCGACGCACGTCCAGTGCACCGCGAACGGTTACGGGGAGCGGGCCGGCAACGCCGACCTGTTCGCCGTGACGGGAAACCTCGTGACCAAGCTCGGAATGGAGGTCCTCCCGATCGGAGGAGCCGCCGAGCTCACCCGCGTCTCCCATGCGCTTGCCGAAATCGCGAACCTCGCACCCGACACCCACCAGGCTTATGTCGGGTCGTCGGCCTTTGCCCACAAGGCGGGGCTGCACGCGAGCGCGATCAAGGTGGATCCGTTGCTGTACAACCACATCGATCCATCTTCAGTCGGCAACGGCATGCGGGTACTGGTCACGGAGATGGCCGGCAGGGCCAGCCTCGAGCTCAAGGGACGTGAACTCGGGGTGGACCTTGCCGGCCGGCCCGAAGCGCTGACGAACGCGGTGCGCAAGGTGAAGGACCTCGAAGCGGAGGGCTGGTCGTTCGAGGCCGCCGACGCGTCGCTGGAGTTGTTGCTGCGCCGCGAAGTCGAGGACGTGTCCGGTGAGGAGCCGGTGACGCCGCCGTTCCACCTGGAGTCCTACCGCGTCGTCCTCGACCACCGGTCCGACGGCGAGGTCGTCTCGGAGGCGACGGTGAAGGTCCATGTGAACGGGCAACGCGTCATCGCGACGGCGGAGGGCAACGGGCCCGTGCACGCGATGGACGCCGCCCTGCGGGAAGCGCTCAGCCCCCACCTGTCCTGGTTGGACGCCGTGGAGCTGTCCGACTACAAGGTGCGCATCCTGTCGTCCAACCCGGGCACCCACGCGGTGACCCGTGTCCTGCTCGAATCCAGCGACGGTGAGCGGGAATGGACCACTGTCGGTGTGCACGGGAACATCGTTGAGGCGAGCTGGATGGCGATGTGCGACGCGCTCGTCCACAAGAGCCTCACGGCTCGCGTCTGAGGATCGGCGGCTCCTTTCTGCGGGGTTCGTCGGTGGGCTGCGTCGATGGCTGTTCGGTCAGGTTGACCCATGGCCGGCGTGGTCGTCGAGGGTTTCCGGTCAGAAAGCGGGCGAACGGACCTCTCGTGCACCTCGCGGCGATCGATCCGCAGGTCGTGGGCGACGCGAGGGGTCCATTCGCTCGGAGACGGCGCGAGGGGACCGTTCGCGCCGCCGGGGGCGAGCGTCTCGGCGGCGGCGTACGTAGACTGGCCGAGTGCGTCTAGCCCGTATTGCTCATCCCAGTGGTGGTGTCGCGTTCGCTTCGATCGAGGGCGAGGGCGACGACGCCCAAGTCTTGGAGATCGCCGAGCACCCGTTCGGCCAGCCGAACTTCACCGGCAAGCGGTGGCCGCTCGCCGACGTCCGCCTGCTCGCGCCGATCCTGCCGTCGAAGGTCATCGCCGTCGGCCGGAACTACGCGAAACACGCGGCCGAGTTCGGCAACGAGGTGCCGGCGGCGCCGATGCTGTTCATCAAGCCGTCGACCACGGTCATCGGCCCGAACGTGCCGATCCGCCGCCCGCGTGACGTCGGTCGCATCGACTTCGAGGGCGAGCTGGCGATCGTCATCGGCCAGCCGGTGAAGAACGTGTCGGCCGACCGAGCGGCGAGCGCGATCCTCGGCTACACGGTGGCCAACGACGTGAGCGCCCGCGAACTCCAGAAGTCCGACGGCCAGTGGGGCCGCGCGAAGGGCTTCGACACGTTCTGCCCGCTCGGCCCGTGGATCGAGACGTCGATCGATCCGGCGGACCTGGCCCTGCGCAGCGAAGTCAACGGCGACGTCAAGCAGGACGGCCGCACGTCCGACCTCGTGCACAAGGTGCCGGAGCTGGTCGAGTTCATCTCGGGCGTCATGACGTTGCTGCCCGGCGACATCATCCTGACCGGCACCCCCGAGGGCGTCGGCCCGATCGTCGACGGCGAGTCGGTCTCGATCACCATCGAAGGCATCGGCACCCTGACCAACCCGGTCCAGGACATCTGACTTCGGTTCCACCCGAGGCCCACCGGCCGTTCGCCTCAGAATGGCGACGGCCGGTGGGCCTCCGTATTTCCCGGGTGGTGACTGAGGTCACCGGCTCGTGTTCGGTTCGATTTTCGCCGTTTGGTGGCGATGTTGCCTTGGCCGTCGCCGTGAGGCTGGGACGGTTGCCGCTGAGTGGCGAACGGCTGGATCGGCAGGTTGGCTGCGGGTTTTCCTGCTGCTGGCCACGGCAACGGCGGGTGTCGCCACTCAGCGGCGACGCTCGGCAATCGAGCCCTGCGGCCCGGTCTGGCGTGGTGTTGCCACTGAACGGCGACGTCTTGCCCGACGGGGGAACTGGTCGCCCAGCTGGAAGTCGCCGGGCCGCGAAGGGTCGCGGTGAGGTCGGGTGGGTGTTGCCGCTCAGCGGCGACAGCTTGCCCAGTGGAAAAGGCGGTCGCTGAGCTCGGAGTCGCCCGGTGATTTAGCCTCGCGCCGCGGCCGGATGGGTGTTGCCGCTCGGTGGCGACACCCTGATCAGCTGGCTGCCGAGATGGGAGTTGTCTGCTGACCAAGCCTCGCGGCGCGGTCGGGGTTGGGGTTGCGTTTCAGCGGCGACGGCTTGGCTGGCAGGACCGCGGTGGTTGGAACTGGGAGTCGCTGGGTGGCAGAGCTTTGCGGTGGGGTCGGGGTTGGGCGTTGCCGCTCAGCGGCGACACCCTGGGCCCGGCGATGGGAACTCGTCGCTGAGCTGGGAATCGGCCGGTGTCCGAGGTTCGCGGCGCCGTCGGGTGGGCGTTACAGTTCCGTGGCGGCATTTGGTCGGCGACGAGCGGGCTGTTCGCTCGGAGTTGATCGGCGTTCGCGTCGCGATGCGCGGTGTGGTTGGGCGTTGCCGCTTGGTGGCGACTCCGTGGTTGGCGATGGGAAGCGTCGCCGAGTTTGTTGTCGGCTTCGCGATTGAGCCCTGCGGCACTGTCGGGCCAGCGGTTGCCGCGCAGTGGAGAGGGCTCTGCTGGCGAAGGCAAGCAAGGGGGCTGGATTGGTGTCGCCGTTCGGTGGCGACACGGAAGTTGGCATCGGCGGGGGTACACCTCGGCGTTGCGTGGCGATGTCGTGCGGAGTGGATCGGTTTAGCCGTTGTGTGATGGCGCAGCGATCTGCAGTGGGGTGTCGCGGGGCCAGCGGGGGTATGGACTGGAGTGCCGCCGCGCTCGTGATGCGCGGCGGCACTCGGGGTTGCGGTTGTGGGCTGTCAGGGGTCAGGCGTTGCGTCGCTCGCACCAGCCGGTTGGGCGCGGACTTGTTGCGTGGCTTGGTGGACGCCGCGAGGTGGGGGTGACCTTCGAACCCGACGGGCTATTTCTTCCCGGCGGGTTCCATCGCGCGGCGGGCGAAGGCCGGGGCGTGCTCGGGGCGGAAACCCAGGCCCAGTAGGCGCGCGGGGATGTAAGCGAGTTTGGGGAAGCGCGCGAAGAGGGCGATGAGCTGGGGAGGCGGGCCGTCGCGGCGACCGGACATGACGGGGCGCATCACGGCGCGGTGGAGGAGCCGTTGCAGGGTTTGGACGGCGATCGTCGGGAGTAGGCGGCGGGTGCGGACCTTCGCGAGGTCGTCCCCCGAGGCGGGGCCGCGGAGGAGGGGGTCGGCCAGGAGGGTCGCGGCGGCGACTGCGTCCTGG
The DNA here is from genome assembly GCF_040682095.1 of Amycolatopsis sp. NPDC051372. Classification (NCBI taxonomy): domain Bacteria; kingdom Bacillati; phylum Actinomycetota; class Actinomycetes; order Pseudonocardiales; family Pseudonocardiaceae; genus Amycolatopsis; species Amycolatopsis sp. NPDC051372. Next base: position 6,556 of record NZ_JBFBAF010000031.1, on the reverse strand, counting down.
ACGGCGAGGTTGATGCCGACGCCGCCGACGGGCGACATCGCGTGGGCCGCGTCGCCGATGCAGAGGAGGCCGTCGGCGTGCCAGCGGTGCAGGCGGTTGAGGCGGACGTCGAGGAACTTGATGTCGTCCATCGTCTCCAGTTCGTCGACGCGGTCGGCGAACTCGGGGCAGACCTCGACGACGTTGCGGCGGAAGGCCTCGATGCCGGCCGCGCGCAGGTCTTCGCCCTTCGGTGCGAGGTAGGCGATTTGGTAGTAGCCGTTGCGGGGCAGCGGCACCGCGAACCGCCGGTGGTTCATGCGCGGCATGAGCATTGAGCCGACTTCGTCGTCGTGGCGGGAAAGGCGGAACCACCAGACGTCGAAGGGGCAGTCGAACTCCCGCGGCTCCAGGCCGGCCGAGCGGCGCGCGAGCGACCAGCGCCCGTCAGCGGCGATGACGAGGTCGGACTCGAGTTCGCCTTCGGTGCCGTCGGCAGTGCGGTAGCGCACGCCCGTCACGCGGCCGCGCGAGCGGAGCAGGCCGGTCATCTCCGTCTCGAGTCGGAGGGTGAACGTCGGTTCCTTCTGAGCCGATTCGGCGAGCAGGTTGAGCAGGTCCCACTGCGGGATCATCGCGATGTAGGGGTGTGGAACGTTCAACAGCGAGAGATCGGCGAGCTTCATGAGGCCGCCGTCCTGAGTGGGGAAGCCGGCTTCCTTTAACTTGCTGTGCGGGATCGCGTGGAACTTCTCGCCGAGGCCGAGCTCGTCGAGCAGGGTGAGGGTGGACGGGTGGACCGTGTCGCCGCGGAAGTCGCGCAGGAAATCGGCGTGCTTCTCCAGCACGGTCACCTCGACGCCCGCCCTCGCCAGGATCAGGCCGGCGACCATGCCCGCAGGTCCGCCGCCGACGACGACGCAACGCGTGTGCTCGGTCATCTGACTCATCTCCCTCTTTTCATCACCCGTTGAATAACCTCAGGATGCACCCGAGGTGGGTCTCACGTCAAGTGGTCGGTGTGTCACGATGCTGACTGTCCACTGAGGACACACGCGTGTGGGGAGGTTGTTCTTTCGCGGGCGGTTCGTGGCAAGGTGGCCGCTTGAACCGTTTCACTGGCATCGCACGAATCGGTTCACTCACCCGGTTGGCCGGATTCCTGTGTCGTAACCGGATCAACGCTTTCCACGCACTGGGAGTAGACGTGGTGCGCCGGATCAGTGGAGCGGCAATCACCTTTTTGGCCGCGTTGCGAACGCGGCGAGTGCCCTAGCCTCACTGGGTGGATTTCGCCGTGGCACCCCCGACCCCTTCGCGAACCGCCCCTCCGGCACCTGTCGGATCCGAACCTTGGGCGCCTCCGGAACTGCGTCTGGTCTGCCTCGACATCGATGACACGTTGATCGACTGCACCGCCGCGATCCGCGTCAGCCTCCACGCGCTCACCGGCCGCAGTGATCTCTGGCCGTTGTGGGACTTGATCACCGAGGAGCACGTGGCGCTGGTCGTCGCCGGGAAACTCGGGTACGACGTGATGCACCACCGACGCACCGAGTGCTTCCTCGCTGAGCTCGGCATCTCCGCGGATTCGGCGCAGGTGACCGCGTTCGAGGCGCGCCGGCGCGACATCCTCGCCACGTCGTGGCAACTGTTCGACGACGTCCTGCCCTGCCTCGAGTGGCTGCGCGCGGCAGGCCTGCTGCTCGCGGCCGTGACCAACGCCTCGGGTGCGCACCAGCGCCGCAAGATCGCGGACCTCGGGCTGGCGCCGTTCTTCGACCACGTGGCCATCGCCGGCGAGATCGGCGTCGCCAAGCCCGACCCTGTGATGTTCCACTCGGTGTGCCTGGGCCTGGGCTGTGATCCGGCGCAGACCGTGCACGTAGGCGACAAACTCGACACCGACGCCATCGGCGCTCACGACGCCGGCCTCGGCGCCGTCTGGCTCGACCGCGATGGGACCGGTCGCACCGGCGAACGCGCACCCGCCGGTGTACACACGGTCACGACCCTCGACGAGCTGCCTGAGCTGCTGGTTTCCGAGTACGCGACCGTCGGCGTCCCCGTCCAGCGCGCGGCGGGGACCCCCGCTGCGCAGCTGCGCGGCAGCGTGCTCTAGTATTTCTCTCCGTGCGGTGCTGAACCGGCTGAGTCGGGAAAGTGCCTCACTGGGGTATGGTGTAATTGGCAGCACGACTGGTTCTGGTCCAGTTAGTCTAGGTTCGAGTCCTGGTACCCCAGCTGCGGAGAGTGACCCCCCTGCGGAGCGAGAAATCGCCTCTGGTAAGTTCTCTCCAGCAAGAAAAATAGAATAGCTCCTCGGAAACGAGGAGAGATCCTAAGCCCCCGTCGTCTAGCGGCCTAGGACGCCGGCCTCTCACGCCGGTAGCGTGGGTTCGAATCCCATCGGGGGTACAGTTAGTCGCCACCCAGGTTCCGCAGTTGCGGACCTGGGTTTTTGGCATTTCTGGGGTTGGTTGATTTCAGGGCTGAGTGGGGGCCGCTGGTCTGTGTTGGTGCGTGTCTACACGGGACAGTTTGTGGCGGTGGGGTGGCGGCTCGGGTCTTTGGGTCCGGAGGGGCTGTCGGGGGCCGGGGCAGCGGGGGCGGGGCAGCGGGGGTGTTGCTCATGTGTCGGTTGTTCGTCCGCGGGTCGGGTTACGCATGCCGGGCGGGGACCGCCGGAGCTTGTTCTCGGTAGGGACGCGGCTGCCGGCTCGGGGAGCGGGGGCCGAAGCACCAGGCTCTTGATGCGGGGGAGTGGCGGGTATTGGGCCGCCGTTGTGTTTGGTGAGGGGAACTGGTGGGTTTTCGCCAGAGCCAGAGCCAGAGCCAGAGCCAGAGCCAGAGCCAGAGCCAGAGCCAGAGCCAGAGCCACAGCCACAGCCACAGCCAGAGCCAGCAACTGTGGCTGTGGCTGTTCGGCTGGAGGGGAGAGCCGGCCGGCTGAGGGTGGGTTTCCTTCGCTGGTCGACCGGAGGGGCGCGAGTGCAGGCGGAGCGCGGGGGTTGGTTGGGTCCGGTCGCTGGGGTTGGGGGGCGATCTGGCGCCTGTGGCGCGCGGTGGGTGGCGAGGGATCCTTCTCCGGCGCGGCGACGATCTCGGGCGAGTGCGCGACCTTCACGGCAGCGATGGTGGCGGACCGGTTCTTGCGGTGCGGGGCTGGTGGACGTTGTGCGTGGGCGGGCGGGTGCGGACTCGAAGGGGCGGTGTTGCCTGTCCAACGTCGAAAGTGGCGTTGCGGCTGTCCTGTCTTGTGAGCAGCGTGGCCGCGGAGTCGATGAATGCCTTTGGGACGGCGAGGGTCGGGTGCTGCTGCGAGTGAGAGGTGTTGGGCGCTGCCGGAGCCTTCAGGCGGAAGCCTGCCGGTGGGCCAGCCGACGCTGAGTGTCAGGGCGTCGGGCAGGGATTCGGGATGGTGGTGTCGCCGGTGAGCGGCGCGGGTGTCTTGGGCGCGATGCGGGCCAGTGGGTCGGTTGATGCTGTGTCGGCGTGTGGGGGCAGGACTCGGGATAGGTGGTGTCGCCGGTGAGTGGCATGGGTGTCTTGCGTGCGATGCGGGCCGGAGGACGGCGTGTGGGGCGGGAACTCGGGACACGCGGTGTCGCTGGTGAGCGGCGTGGGTGTCTTGGGCGCGATGCGGGCCGGTGGGGCGGGGACTCGGGGCGGGTGGGTGTCGCTGGTGAGTGGTGTGGGTGACTTGGGTGCGAAGTCGGTTGGTGGGGTGGTTGATGCTGTGTGTCGGTGTGTGGGCGCCGAGCCGGGATGGGCGTTGCTTCCGATGGTTGGCGTGGATGACCTGCACGCGAGGTGTGCCGGTGGGGCCGGTCGAAGCTGGGTGCGAGAGGGGCCCGGGGAGGCAGCGCTGCCGGGGTGCCGGTGGTTCGGGTGCTCTGGGCGGGAACGGCTGATGCTGTGCGGTGAGGCGTGGGAGATGGCTTCGGGGAGGCGTGTCGCGGGTAGCGGTAAGGGTGGCGTTGGGGATGTCTAGTGCGCGAAGCGGGCCGAGGAGCAGGTCGGTGATGTGCGGTGGGCGAGGCGGTTTTCGGCGCGGTGGTGTTGCCGGTGAGTGGCGATGAGGTGGCCCGGGCTGTTGCGCGCGACCTCTGCTGGGCGGGGCCGGTCGATGCTGTCGACGGCAGGGGGAGGGGCGGTGCTGCCGGCGTCGGTGATGGTGGCCGGTCGGGTGTCTGGGTGCGAAGCCGGCGGGGAGAGAACGGCGGACGCTGCGCGGCTGCTGGGAAAGAGCTTTGAGGAAGCGGTCCTGCCGGTGAATGGTGATGGGCGTGAGGGGCTGTGGAGATCGCTTCGCTGGTGGTTGGCGGATGGCGTTGGACGAACCTTCGGGTAATGGCGATGCCTCGCTCAGTGGAACTGATTGGCGTATCGAACCATTGCGAGGGAAGCCGATTTGGATCGGCTGATATGACGGCCCGAGAGAGAACTGGATCGGGGCGGGGTATTGAGAGCATGTCTCACTTGGCGAGTTTCTTGTAGCAGGTGATGGCGGCGGCGAGGGTGAGGAAGGCGAGGTAGTGGCCGGCTTTGCGTTCGTAGCGGATGGTGAGTCGGCGGTAGCCGAACAGCCAGGCGATGGCCCGTTCGATCACCCACCGGTGTTTGCCGAGTTTGTCCCGGGATTCGATGCCTTTGCGGGCGATGCGCGGGAGGATCCCGCGCTGGCGCAGCCAGTCGCGCAGGGCGGGGATGTCGTAGGCCTTGTCGGCGTGGAGCTTGGCCGGTTTCCGGCGCCGGGGTCCCCGGCGGGAGCGGATGGCCGGCAGCGCGTTGATCAGGGGTCTGAGTGCGTGACTGTCGTGGGTGTTGGCCGCGGAGATTCCGACGGTCAGGGGCATGCCAACCCGGTCGGACAGCACGTGGATCTTCGAGCCGGGTTTGCCCCGATCAACCGGGCTCGGCCCGGTCAGACCGCCCCCTTTTTGGCCCTGACGGATGCCCCGTCCAGGACCGCGCGTGACCAGTCGATCAATCCCCGGCCGCCCAATTCGTCCAGCACCGCTCGGTGCAACTGCCGCCACAGCCCGGCCTCGGTCCACTCGGTGAACGTCCGGTGCGCCGTGGGCACCGACACTCCGAACGACGGCGGCAGATGCCGCCACGCACAACCGCTGGTCAACACGAACACGACCGCCGTGAACACCGCCCGCGGATCCGTCCGCGCACGCCCACCACCCTGCGGACGCTCCTTCGCCGGCGGAATCAGCGGTTCCACCAGCGCCCACAACTCATCGGGCACCAACCGTTGCGACAGCGAGTCGATCACAGCACAAGATCATCGCAGACTCGCAAGAAGATCCAAACGAGACACGCTCTGAGTGCGGGGTGATCGTGGTGACGGGGGAGCCCGAGTCGGATCACTGTTGCGGGCCTGAGAGACGCGTTTAAGGAATGTGCGGGGGACCGGATGGATAGGGCTTGCGGTGGGCGAGGATTCGTCGCGGAGGTAGGGAAGTCGAGGTTGGTGAGGTCTGGGGCTTCACCGGCGGGGCACTGGGTTGGGCCCGTAACGCCGTGCTGTGCAGGCCGATGTGAGGCTGGGCGGGGCCGACGCCGGCGGTGAGGCGCGGGCAGTTCGTGGCCGTGATGCCGTGCGGCAGGCCGAAGTCACCCATGGTCGGGCCGATGCTGGCGGCAAGGCGGATCGATCCCGTCCGGGGTCGCGATGGTGCGCGGTAGGCCGTCGTCGGTCAAGGCGGGACCGATGTCAGTGGTGAGAGGGAGCCCGGTCCGGGGCTGCGTTGCTGTGCGGCAGGCCACTGTCAGGCAAGGCGGGGCCGACGTCAGTGGAGCGAGGGAGTCTTGCCCGGGCTGCGATGGTGCGCGGCAGGCCGATGTCGGGCAGCGTGGGATCGACGCCAGTGGCGCGAGGGAGTCTCGCCCGGTGTCGCGATGGTGCGCGGCAGGCCGAAGTCAGCCATAGCGGGGCCGACGCCGGCGAGAGGGGAGTTCCATCCAGGACCGCGTTGTCGTGAACTGGAGTGACTTCAGGTCAGTTCGGTGACTGGGTCCGTTGCCGGACAGACGGTTCCGGCCGAAGCCACCGGCGGGCAAAGACCCCGGACATGCGGCAGGGCCCCGTCCCGGGAGTGGGAGGGGCCCTGCCGTGAAGTGCACGTCCTGACGTAAACGCCGGGTGGTGTTACTTCTTCTTCGCAGCGCTGGTGCGCTTGGCGGCCGGCTTGGCAGCGGCCTTCTTCGCGGCAGGCTTGGCGGCGGTCTTCGTCGCGGCGGCCTTGGTCGCCGTGGCCTTGGCGGCGGGCTTCGCGGCGGCGGCCTTGGTGGTCGTGGCCTTCGCGCGCGTGGCGGCCGGCTTGGCGGCGGCGGTCTTCGTGGCGGCGGCGGGCTTCGCGGCCGTCGCGCGGGTGCGGGTGGTGGTGGAGCGCGTCGCTGCGGGGCGGGTGGCCGTGGAGCGCGAGGCGGTCGCACGCGTCGTCGTGGTGGCGCGCGACGCGGTCGCCGTGGTGGTGCGCTTGACGGCGGTGGCCTTCGGCAGCTTCTTCGTGCCGGAGATGACGTCCTTGAACGTCGTGCCCGCACGGAAGGCCGGCACGTT